>JAKBAP010000211.1 GCA_021808995.1 Planctomycetota bacterium
CGCGGGGGCCTCGGACGCGGACGGGCGACCATGAGTCGCGTTTTCGTGGGACACCGTGTTCAACCCCCGTAAATGACCATCGACGAGGACGTCTCGCTTCGTAAAACAGCGATTATACGCGATCATGAGCCCAGCGCGAACGGCAGGGATTGTACCGGGACCGAGCCTCGCCTATGATGTGCGGGTCGTGTGATGATCAGGCTGAGTGGGAGCAGGCCAATCTCGGATGCAATGCCTGAAGACCCTTTCGCGAAATCGAGTTTGACGGCGAGGACGGTGACATGGCGACGAGCGGGTCCGGGATGGCACGTGGACGAATCTACGACGATATCACCCAGACGATCGGCAACACACCCCTGATCAAGCTCCGCCGCGTGACCAAGGGCTGTCACGCCGAGGTCGCCGCCAAGCTCGAGAATTTCAATCCCCTGTGGTCGGTGAAGGACCGCATTGGCGTTGCCATGATCGACGCGGCCGAGGCCGCCGGCAAGATCACGAATGACACCGTGATCATCGAGCCGACCAGCGGCAACACCGGGATCGCGCTGGCGTTCACCTGCGCGGCCAGGGGTTACCGCCTGGTCGTGACCATGCCCGAGAGCATGAGCATCGAGCGCAGGCGGCTCTTGAAGGCGTTCGGGGCCGAGATCGTCCTCACCCCCGCCGCCGAGGGGATGCCCGGCGCTGTCCGAAAAGCCGAGGAACTGGTCCACACCACCCCAGGCGCGTTCATGCCCCAGCAGTTCAACAACCCCGCCAATCCCGAAATCCACCGGCAAACGACCGCGCTCGAGATCTGGCGGGATACCGATGGCCGGGTCGACGTCCTGGTCTGCGGCGTCGGAACCGGCGGAACGATCACCGGCTGTGGCGAGGTCCTCAAGAGCAAGAAACCCTCGGTCGAGGTGATCGCGGTCGAGCCGGTCAATTCACCCGTGATCAGCCAGAGCCGACGGCACGAGACGCTCCGCCCCGGCCGCCACGCGATTCAGGGGATCGGGGCCGGATTCATTCCCGGCGTGCTCAACACCGGCATTATCGACGACGTCATCACCGTGCGCGACGAGGACGCCTTTGACATGACCCGCAGGCTCGCTCGCGAGGAAGGGATGCTTTGCGGGATCTCTTGCGGGGCCGCGGCCGTCGGCGCGATCCAGGTCGCCTCTCGCCCCGCCTACGCCGGCAAGCTCGTCGTCGTCGTGCTTCCGGACCTGGGCGAGCGCTATCTCTCAACCCCGCTCTTCCCCGAATAAATGCCAGAGCCCGAGACCACGATCCTGGCCCACGCGCTCGACCGGCTCGAGATCCCCCGCGCGATTCACGACCAGATGGTCGAGCACTCGCTCCGCGACGCGCCCCGCGAATGTTGCGGACTGCTCGCGGGAAAGCCCCCGCGCGCGACATCGCTTCACCCCCTGCGAAACGCCGACCCCGCAAGCGAGGTCCGCTATGACGCCGATCCGATGGAGCTCATCACCGCCATCCGAGCAATTCGCGAGGCCCGGGCCGAAATCGTCGCCATCTATCACTCCCACCCCCAGACCGAGGCTGTCCCCAGCTCCGTCGACCTCCGCGAAAATCACTGGGGACCCGTCCCTCGCATCATCGTCTCGCTCGCTGGCCAATCGCCCGTCGTCCGCGTCTGGAGGCTCGAGCCCAAGACCTATCACGAGATCCCCTGGCGGCTCGTCTGAACGGCTCGAGGAATATTGTCGAATCCAGAAGCCCCGGCTACACTTGTATCGAACATTCCCCGAAACCCGTGCGAGACGTTTTGTTCCATGCAACGAACTTTGATCATTTTCAAGCCCGATTGCGTTCAGCGCAGGCTCGTAGGCTCCATCCTGGCGCGGTTCGAGGCCAAGGGGCTCCGCGTGGCCGCGCTCAAGCTCAAGGTGGTCGACCGCGCGCTGGGCGAAAAGCATTACGCCGAACACGCCGGCAAGCCCTTTTTCGAGGGGCTGATCGATTTCATCACCGGCGGCCCGGTTGTCGTCGGCGTCCTTGAGGGGAACGAGGCGATCACGGTCGTGCGGACCATGCTCGGCGCGACCAACGGCGCGGCCGCCGCCCCCGGCACCGTCCGCGGCGATTTTTCGATCAGCAAGCAAAACAACCTGATCCACGGCAGCGACAGCCCGGATTCGGCGGCTCGCGAGATCGCCCTCTGGTTTAGCCCCGACGACGTCGTCGCCTACCAACTCGCCGACGAAGTCTGGGTCGGCGGAAGCGCCTAACCACCCAAACGCGAGGTGCCGCGAGATGTCCACGCTCGCTGACAAGCACGAGATCCGGCGGCTCCGAACGGAACTCGAGCGGCACAATCGCCTCTACTACGAACAGGCCGAGCCAGAGATCAGCGATCGCGAGTACGATCGACTGATGGCTCGGCTGGTGGAGCTCGAGGCCGAGCACCCCGACCTGGCGGCCGCCGACAGCCCCAGCAAGCGAGTCGGAGGCAGGCCGCTCGAGGGCTTTACCACGGTCCGACACGCCTCGCCGATGCTCTCGATCGATAACACCTATTCCTACGGCGAATTACGCGAATGGGATCAGCGCGTTCACAAGGGTCTCAATCCCGGCGAGCCGGTGCGTTATGTCGTCGAGCTCAAGGTCGACGGCGTGGCCGTTTCCCTGCGGTATGAACAAGGCGTCCTCGTCCTGGGCGCGACCCGCGGCGACGGCGAAAAGGGAGACGACGTCACGGCCAACATCAGGACCGTCCGCGACGTCCCCCTGAAGCTCGAGAACGGCCCCGAACTGCTCGAGGTCCGCGGCGAAGTCTACATGACCACCCCCGAACTCGCCCGCTTGAACGCCATTCGCAGGGAAAACGGCGATGCCCCCTACGCCAACCCCCGGAACGTCACCGCCGGGTCGCTCAAGCTGCTCGATTCCCGAATCTGCGCCCAGCGCAAGCTCAAATTCGTCTCCCACGGCCTGGGCGAAACCAGGGGCGTCGCGATCGGATCGTATCAGGCCCTGACCCGGGCAATGAAAGGCTGGGGATTGCCCGTCAGCCCCCATTCCGCCTGTTACGATGGAATCGAAGCCGTCGTGGCGCACGCCGAACATTGGCGAACCGAACGAAACACACTCGACTTTCAAACCGACGGCCTGGTCGTCAAGGTCGACGACCTCCGCCAACGCGAACGCCTCGGAGCGACCAGCAAATCCCCGCGCTGGCTGATCGCTTATAAGTATGAGGCCGAGCAAGCCGTCACCCGCGTGCTGGCCATCCAGGTCCAGGTGGGTAAGACGGGGAAGCTCACACCCGTCGCCGACCTCGAGCCCGTCCCGCTCGCGGGAACGACCGTCAAACGCGCGACCCTCCACAACGCCGACGAAATCCAGCGCAAGGATTTGCGAATCGGCGACTCGGTCGTGATCCAGAAAGCGGGCGAGATCATCCCCCAGGTCGTCCGGGTACTGGTCGAGGCGAGAACCGGCGAGGAAACGCCGTTCAAATTCCCCCAAACCTGCCCCAGTTGCGGCGGTCCCGTCGAAAAGTCGAGAGACCTGGTCGACCTCTTTTGCGTGAACACCCCCTCGGGCTGTCCCGATCAGCTCAAGGAATGGCTCCGCTGGTTCGCCCACCGCGACGCGATGGATATCGAAGGGCTGGGCGAAAAGCTCATCGGCCAGTTGGTGGATCATGGGCTCGTCCGCGGCCTGCCGGATCTCTATCGGCTCGATGTCGGGACGCTCTCGAACCTCGAACGCATGGGCGAGAAATCGGCCCAAAACCTGGTGAAAGCGATCACCGAAAGCAGGCATCGTTCGCTCGATCGCTTCCTGACGGGGCTTACGATCCGCCACCTCGGCTCGCGAATGGCCGAGGTCCTCGCCGAGCGCGTCGGAACCCTCGAGCGCGTTCGCGGCATGAGCCTGGTCGAGCTCGAGGCGATCCCCGACGTCGGTCCCATCGTGGCCGCGAGTATTCATGAATACTTCCTGAACCGCGACCACCAGGAGATGCTCGACGAGCTGGCCACGCTGGGCGTGGCACCCGAGCCCTATCGGGTCCGGGCCTCACGGAGCGGGACCGTCCCGTTCGCCGGCATGACCTTTGTCGTCACCGGCACCTTGCCCAGGCGCTCCCGGCCCGAGGCCGAGGCTTTCATTAAGGAACACGGCGGAAAGACCTCCGGCAGCGTCTCCAAGAAGACCAATTACCTGCTGGTAGGCGCGGACCCCGGCGGCAAGCTCGAAAAAGCCCGCGAACTGGGCGTCACAATCATCGACGAGGCCCAGCTCGAGACCCTCGCGCGACAGTCCTGAGCGCCCACCTGAGCACGTGATTCCACCTCGACGCATCACGATCGACCAGGACCTGTGTTCGGCACGCATCCTCTTGCGACGATCCCAAATCGGCGGATCACTGTTTCATAAATATTCAACACAAAAAATTCTTGACAGCGCGAAGCGGCCAGATAAGATAATTCTTGAACTGGGGATTCAAACATCGTTGCGGGTCGTGGAGCATGCCGCCATGTCTGACATGATTCGGTCTTCAGCCCTACCCCCCCCCTGCAAGAATCGGGCCAAGTCGTAGACCCGGTTGAGTCTAAAGCAGGGCCGCTGGACCAAGAGGGCGCATCCAAGCGGAGCAGCCTTGGTCGGCCCCTCTTCCGTGAGTTGGCTGCTGGAGCGGCTGGAGTCTTGACCGTGGCGCTGGGATTCGCCGCGTGGTCGGCGATCCGGTTTGGTGGCCTCGAAGACGCGATTCAGTACTTAAGGGGCCATGAGATCGTGGCCGCGTCCACTGTCATTTCCCTAGGCACGCAGCCAAATGGGACTCACTGCCCCGTAAAGATACGCCTGCGTAATCTCTCGGACAAACCGATCCGGGTAGTCGGGGCGTCGACGTCGTGCTCGTGCGTGGCCACGAGCAATCTGCCGGTCCTGATCGGGGCCAGGCAATCCGCTGTTCTCGATGCGACCTTGGCCATCGAAGGCGAACCGTCGAGCAAGGTCGAGCAGACGATCGACTACTACACGGAAGCCTTGCGCACGCCGAGAATTCGAATCTCCCTCGAAGGCGTCGTTTCCCCTGGAACGTAGGAGTGCTCGCCGTAAGGGGAGCCGGATGGCTCGATTCGGGTTCGAGCCACGAACTCCGTCAGACAATCATCTCAACGTCCGCCTCTCGCCGAAGGAAGGCCGAGGTGACGACGGGCCAAACAGTTCAACGGCGGCCCAACAAAGAAAGGGTTCGATCATGAAAACGATTCAGAATTTCGTGGCTGGAATGAGCCTGGCCGTTCTCCTCGCCCTGGCTGCCGGGATCGGCCTGGCTCCAACCGACGCCCTCGCCAACATTTCCAACCCTGTCACGAACTGCCTCAACCAATGCAGATGCTTCACCCCCTCTGGCGGAACCGATATGGTGTGCCTCTCAACCTCTGTTTCGGGCTGCAAAGGGGCCTGCACCTGCGTCATTGACTACATGAACCCGGAGACTGGGATCGTGGGGCCCGCGTGTCTTATTAATTGACAATTGATATCATTGGTGTTGCCACCGCGAGGATGGTCCAAAGCCAAAAATTGCAACGTGACCAGGCTGGCAGCCTCGTCGCTAGCTTGGTTCCACGGCGCGTGCATCCTCACGCAGGTGAATGCACGCCTCGCAACCGTTTTCCTCCGACCTGCCTCGAGAACGCTTTGTCTTCTTTCCTTGTCTTAGGACGGACACTCGAATGGCTTTGACTTGAAGGAGAAATCCGTTGAGCCCCGCACTTTTGGTGACTCTCGCTCTGATCGGAACTACCGATGGGGGAGAGGGTTGTAACAAGGTCGATCCGACTGTGCTCGCACGATTCCAGGCCGAGTATCCCAAGGCCGGTAAAATCATTGAAGAGCACTGTCAAAACCTTGAGATGCGTATCCGACGGCAAAGACTCGGTGCGGACGGGTCGAACACTCTTTTCCACGAGAGGTTGGTCCGTAAGGGGTATAGTGAGATGCGTGACTCGATCGTCAACCCCGAGTCCAAGTCACCGCAATGGAAGGTCTTGGTTCGATCTCCTTCTCGAACATTCGCGCTGCAGCGCTCGGCGAGCGATGGGCCATATCTTCTTGTGAACCAGGGAGGGACTGACCAACTCAAGCAGGGCGGAGAGGATGTCGATGGCGGTTTCCGGATGTTTGTCGACAGGATAGTCGACTGCCCCTACACTCTCTCACGAATGCCCCTGCGGAAGATCCTCTTATCGCCGAAGTTCACGGTTTCTTCGGCCTGCCTGGAGGTCGAAAAAGGAATCGATGTCATTACTCTCGGATACAGCTTCGATAGGGAAGCGCCAACTGGAAACCTCCGAAACGTGGATCAAGGATGGGTGAAACTCGCCCCCGCCCTCGGCTGGGCCGTCGTTGAAACACAATCGACCTTTACTTCAACGCCGATTGATGCCGCGAGTTACAGCAAACCCCTCCCCCCGCCAGTCTCGGTCCACACGACGATGGCCTACGAGGAATCGGCTGGCACGGCCTTGCTCAAGTACTATACCGAAGAGGTGCATATCGTCGGGACCAAGGCCGTTTCTCGGGATACCGTCGACATCACAGAATCGAAGTACGGCACGGTCGCCGACGACCAGTTCACACTCGAAGCCTTTGGCCTACCCGACGTCCCTTTGCGATCCCTGCCCACGTCCAGCTTTTTTGCGTGGAAAAGCCCCTCACTTTGGATCACACTATCGATCAGCGTCATCACTTTCGGCTCGATCGTCCTACTGCGACGTCGCGCGGCAGCGCGGGTCGCTTGATTGAGCGTCCACGGGGGGGTTCGAAATGTCACGTGTGATTATGGAGGCAAGCCGGGCCATACAAAAAGGACACGGCCCCTTGTGGAAAAGAGATGGAGTATGAGCGTGATTCGCGATTTTTTCGCCGGCGTTAGCCTGGCCGTCTTCGCCGTGGTGTTGGGGGGAGCGCTCCTGGTTCATGGGGACGCCGTCGCCGCGACGGGCCCCGTGATCAATTGTTACCAGACGTGTGATTGCACGATTACCAATAGCACCTGCGTGTCGACCGACGGTACCGTCGGATGCAGCACCGCGTGCGGATGTCATTTCGGCTTCCTTGGCTACTGGTGCGGAAATCTCTGACAAGAATCCCTCGGCCGGTTGACAGGCGCTTGAGCGGTGAAATGGAAATCAGCCGAGCAGCGATGCGTTGCCTGACGTGCGATCGGCGACCTCGCGAGGAGGGTAATCGACTCTCGGGGTCGCTCCAACATCAATCCGATGAGAGGAAACGCCGTGCATCCAGTTTTCTTTGTCCTTGAAGTCTTGACCGCCTCTCTTGGGAGCCTCGACGACGGCGACCTCAGTGCAAGTTCGGCCCTGAAGCGGTTCCGCGAGGAATATCCTCCGGCGGCGATGCGACTGATTGAAAAGGTGGATAACGTCGAGCTCAGGATTCGCAGACGGCGTCGCATGCTCGACGGCAGGGAGGTGAAGTCCAACGAGAGGTTAGCCCGCAAGGGATACAGCATTGTCAGAGACGCGGCGATCAATACGGATACAAAAACTCCGATCTGGACGGTTCTCTGCCGCACTCATTCGAAAATCTTCAACCTGGGGAAGCCTGACGCGTCAGCGCCCTTCGTGCTCGGGGGTCAGGACACGGTGGACGACCCGAAGGGCGAGGAGGCAATTCGCATTGGCAGTTATGTGGAGCGCTACGCGGATTGCATGGTCGCGGTGGTTGGAAATCGACTCGTCGATCTCCTCCGTGACCCAAGTTTTGACATCAAGCACGCTCGAGAGTCGAAGGAAGATGGGCAAGAGATCGTGCTGATCGAGTTCTCCGGAAAGCTCTCGGAAGGGGATTCAAAGGCGGACGTCGAGGGCACGATAAAGCTCGCACCACGACTCGGCTGGCCAATTGTTGAAGTGAACGCCACGAGTCATCCCCGCATGATGAAAGGCCTGCTTCCGGTTCCGGGTGCTCCTTCCTTGACGCTGAACGCCAAGATGACTTACACAATGATGGGCGGGGATACTCATCTCAAGAGCTTCCACGAACGCGCCGGCGACTCGCTCTCGGGCAAATACCAAGACGATGAGGTCGACGTGATCGAGTCGAAATACGGCTCTGTCACCGACGACCAGTTCACTCTGGGAGCGTTTGGACTTCCCGAGGTGCCGCTACGACCCAGGCCGGCGAGTGCCTTTTTCTCGTGGAAAAGCCCCGCGATCTGGATCACACTCTCACTGTGCGTCATCACCTTCGGCTCGATGGTCCTCTTGCGTCGACGCGCGCGAGCGCGGGCGGCCTGATCCCAATGGCCACGGGGAGGTTCCTCATGTCACCTGTCGTTCTCGAGTCTCGCGAAACGAACGCGATTCCTCGCTCTCCAGGGATTCGGAGTCGGCTCGGGGGCCTGATCGTTCCGTCCGCGTCCGCCGCGGCGGTCTTCGCGGTTTCGGCCGCCATTGCCTACCTCGCCACCGAGCGTGGCCAGGTCGTCCTGGACCTCTCACCGGTCGATTTGAGCCAGGCGGTCAGCACGCTCCACTATGACGTTCAACCGATCATCCGCAACGACTCCAACCGCACGGTTCGGATCGTGGGGGCGGGGTCGAGGTGCGGCGGGCAAGGCTGCATCGACGTCAAGGGGTTGCCCCTGACGCTCGGGCCCGGCGAATCATCGCCGATGAAAGTCCATTTTCAGGCGGGATCGCCCGGTCGATTGGACCTCGAGATCCCTGTCTACACCGACCTTCCCAGCCAGCCCGATCTCCCGATGCGGCTCACGGGGACCGTCCAGCGACTCGACCCGGCCAAGGACGACAAGCCCCGGTGAACGGTCGATACCAAACCCAAGCTCGGAGCCCGTAATGTTCATGAACACGTCTCGACGCCAACCACGGCCGAGCCTGGGATTCACCCTGATCGAGCTGCTGGTCGTGATCTCGATCATCGGTCTGCTGGTCGCGCTGTTGCTCCCGGCGGTACAATCGGCGCGCGAGGCCGCTCGCCGCGCGCAATGTCTGAACAATCTCAAGCAGATCGGGATCGCGCTGGCCA
>JAKBAP010000212.1 GCA_021808995.1 Planctomycetota bacterium
TCGATCGGGGCTTTCGAATCGCGTGGTCTGGAAGAATCCTCGGCTCATCGGCCGGCTGGAGAGCGACCCCGATCCGAAGGGACTCACGGTTCGTGGCATCCGGGAAGCGCTCATCCAGCACGTGCCCTCTGGACGACGAATCTCCCAGGTCCCAGAGACGCGCGAGCCATGCAATCTCCGTTGAATTATTAATAAGGCGATCCTCTCATTCGACGGCTTTCCCAAGGGGACTTTCGTGGAGACGCGGCCAAACGATGACGACCGGGACTATCCGGTCGTCCATTTAGTGAATGCTCACGTGCAAAGTGGTTGACATGGCCATTCTCGAGAAGCCCTTTCCTTGGAAACGCGGAGAGTGTCGAAAGCGGGGGGTCTTCGCCGAAACACTGGCCTCGTATCGAGTTGACCTGGTCCACGATGGGCGAACCTACGATCTCGAGCTCGCCAACCTTCCGGTATTTCAATGCCACGAGTGTGGTGAGATCATGCTCGGCGATCAAGAACAAGGCCGAATTTCCCATGCCCTCCGGTCCGCGGCCGGCTTGCTCGAGCCGTCCGTGATCCGGGCGCATCGGGAGGCGCTCGGCCTGACCCAGAGGGAGCTGGCGGGTCTGCTCTTGATCGCGGAATCGACCCTGTCGCGCTGGGAGACCGGGGCTCGGATCCAGCGGAGGGTGATGGATCGCCTGCTCCGGGCCTTTTTCGAGCTCGAGCCGCTTCGCGAGTGTCTCAAATCGCTCGACTCGAGCTCGCCGCCCGCCCTCGAGCCCGCGCGGCAACCGGCCTGTCATCCGCGCTCCGTGGGCCTCGCCGAGGAGTCCCGCGGTTCGACCCTGCCTACCGAAACGGCATCGCGGAGACCGGCTTCGTGAGCCCTTCCTTGAGCCGATAGCACGCCCCCGCGGTGACACCCTGGATCTCGTCTACCCGACCCGAGGACCAGGTCACCCGCGTTTCCTGAACCTCGTCGTTTCCCAGGCCGAAAAAGATCCGAGGGTCGGAGGCGGATTGAAAGCTGCCACCGCCGACCCTCCAGGCCTTGCGCTCGCGGCCGCCGGCCTTGATCGATACGACCGCGCCGATCCCATCGCGATTCGATCGCGTCCCCTCGAGCTGAAACGCCACCGATCGCCCGCCAGTAGTCTCATTGTGGAAGTAGGCCAGCGGTGACTTTTGAGAAAGAAACACCAGGTCGACCTTGCCGTCGTTGTCGAGGTCGCCGGAGGCCAGCCCCCGAGCGACCCGCTCGACCCGCCAGGGGTCGCCCGCGTCCTTGGAAACGTCGGTCAGCCGGCCGCCGGGGCCACCACGAAGCAAAAGCTGGGGCATCTGATAGGGATAATCAGGTCGGTCATCATTGACGTGTCCATTGGCCGTGGCCAGGTCGAGATAGCCGTCGGCGTCGGCGTCGAAAAGCACGATCCCAAAACTGAGCACGAACCGACTCGGACCCGCGAGGCCCACCGTTCGCGTCTGGTCGCTCAGGACGCCCGAGCCCAGGTTGCGGAAAAAGGTGGTCGATTCGCCGTAGAAATTGGTCACGAAAAGGTCCGGAAGGCCGTCGGCGTCGAGGTCGCCACAGGCGGTCCCCATTCCCGCCTGGAACGCCCCCTCCGCGTTGCAAGAGACACCGGAAATAACCCCGGCCTCCTCGAATTTCATTCCCCCCAGGTTGTGCCAGAGATAGTTGGCGGTCGTGTCGTTGGCGACGAAGAGGTCGATCTTGCCGTCGCCGTCGACGTCGGCGGCCACCACGCCCAGGCCGCGGCCGTCGGGGTCGACGATGCCCGATTCCGCGGAGACGTCGACGAATCGCCCGCCGTCGTTGCGAAACAGGTGATCGGGCAACGCCCGAAATGGGCGCGGAGTACAATAATTGTACATTTGATCGGGATCGACACGTTCCTTGGCGGCGGTGTATGTCTTGCGTGGGCAGAGGGTGGGGTGGTCGGCGTCCCACGCGAGATAGTGGCAGACATAGAGATCGAGATCGCCGTCGTTGTCCAGGTCGGCGAGCGCGGCCGACGAGGGCCAGTCGCGGTCGCCCCCCAGGCCGTACTTGAGGGTGGCGTCCTCGAATCGGCCTCCGTCGCGATTGAGATAAAGCGAGTACGACCGCCAGCGGGTGACGAAAAGGTCGGGCCGGCCGTCGTTATCAACATCCCCGACGGTCACGCCCAGGCCAAACCCGCGCGGCATCGCGGCCAGGCCCGATCGCTCGGTCGCGTCCTCGAAGGTCCCGTCGCGGCGGTTTCGAAACAGGCGATCGCCCGTGTTGGGGTGGTCGGGCCTGGGCGGAAACACGCCCCCTTGCACCACGAAAACGTCGAGCCAGCCGTCGCCGTCATAATCGAGAAGGGCGACGCCCCCGCCGGTCGTCTCCGGAATCTGCCTGAGCGGCGATCGACCGTTGTCATAGACGAACCGCAGGCCAGAATTCTCGGCCCGATCCGTGAAGAACGGCTTTCTTGGCGTAACCTTGGCGGTTAATGACTCGGGCCTCTCGGGCGCTGAACCACCAGGTGCCGGCTTTTTCAGGCCAAGCGCTTCCGCGAGTGTGATGTCGGCGGCGGGGGGTCGCGAGGTTGAGAGCTTGGCGATCTGATCGCGGATCGAGGGGTCGCTCGGGGCCGCGCGGGCGGCCAGGGTCCAGAAGCCCCGGGCCTCGAAAACGCGACCTTGAGTCTCGGCCAATCGCGCGAGCTCGGAAAAGCGCCCAGGGGTGATCGGCTCCTCGATCAGCAATCGATAGCGATCGCGAGCGCGATCGACCTCGGCCTTGCGCTTGCGCAGGTCGCGAGCCTTGGTGGGATTGCCGGATTGGTCCTCGAGCACGGCCAGACGCTCAAGCGCCCATGATTCAGGCGCCAGCGAGACGAGCTCGAGCAGGGAGGCGCGTTCGCCGGCGGGGTCGGCGGAGTTCTCGAGGATCCAAGCCTTCAGGCTAAGCTGATCGACCCGGTTCAAGAAGCCGCCGGGGAGCTGGCTGGCCGCCCGTTTCACGAGGCCCAGATCGCCCTCCAGACGCGCCCACCGCAGGATCGCGTGCCAGACGACCGGGTCGTCGGGTGAGCGCTCGAGACACCTGTCGAGCCAACGCTTGGCGTCTTGATGGTGGCCGGTCTGCTCCGCCAGGGTGGCCTGGGCGAGCCAGACCCGATCGTCGTCGGGGGCCAGGGCGGCGGCGTGCTCGACGCCGGCTCGAACCATCTCGAGCAGGGTGACAGCGCCATCGACTCGCCAGTGATCGCGAAGCTCGAGCGCGGGATCCGAGGCGGTGGAAAATCCCCCCTCGATCATCCGCCGAACATCGTCCCTACGCCCCTCCCAGAAATAAAGCTCCCCGAGCGACTGGCGGATCCGTTCTCGCTCCGGCAGGGGAGCACGCATGAGGCTTTCAAGGAGCGCCTCTCCCTCATGAAAGCGACCACGGTCGCTGATCAGGGTTTGAGCCCGCGCCAGGCCCCCGCGGGCACCCCAATCCGTCGAGGCATCCAGGCCCGCCCAGGCCTGGATGGCCTCGTCGAGATGTCCCAGGGCATGTTCACAGACTCCCCGGCGATAGCGGATCTCGGGTTCGCCGGCCCATCGCGCGGGGAGCGAACGGAGCCACGGGAGGGCTTCGTCGAAACGGTCGGCGTCCATGAGAGCTCGAGCCTGCTTGAGACCCGTCTCGAACCGCCAGCCGTCATAGGTGTTGTAGGCCGGCCAGGCCAGGCAGGCGCATGCGAGGACCGCGAGGAAACGACCGATCAGGCGTCCGCGCCAGGCGCGAACGACCGAACCGTCCGTTTTCCGGACGGGTTCGGTGGTTGCGAGGTTTGGCTCTCGGTCGGGGTTCACGGGAATTTCGGAGAGCCCTCCTTGAAAACGGCGTTAGGCTATCTCTTGGCTCCGCCCTTTTTGAGATCCATTCCGGTGTTCGCGGCTTTCATCTGGTCCATGGCGCTTTTGCCGAAATCCGTCGAGACTTCCTCTGGCTTGGTCGGGGCATTGGGCTGGTCCTCGCCGCAGCCGACGGCCCCGAGGCAAGTCAGTCCAATCGAAAGAATCCAGGCGGCCATGATTGGCTTACGCATGATCGATCTCCATAGTAGACGATAAGCTGGGAAATCCTGGAACGTCAACTGAGGCCCGGATTGAACCATCCGTCAAAGTCCCAGGCGAGAAAAAGAGAATCGGCCTCCGCCCACCCATTTTCGTGCGAACGGCGGCCGACACGAATCGATGACCATCTGGGCTCAATACTGGTCGGAGCTGATGACCTCGCCGTTGTTACGGCTGCCGAGCGCCCACCAGATGTTCATGGCGATGGTGTTCTTGATGAAATGAACCGACCCATCGCAAAAGCCGACGTTGACCCCGCCAGGGTGGTTGCTGGTCGCGGTGATCGCGTCGTTGAAGGCGCCGGGAGGGCCCCCCTGCGAATTCGCCGAGACGCACGACAGGCCGTTGGGCGTATTGAAGTGGTCGTAGGCGTTAAAGTGCAGGGTGCCCGCATGGCTGCCATCCCAGGCAGCGCCCGTCCACTGGGTGGGATAAGTGGGAACTTGCGTCGCGGGAATGCTCTGGCAGGCCGCGACGAACTGCTGGGCCGCCGCCGCGCCCCCTTGATTCCACAAGACCGTCATCTGCGTCTGGAAGGCGACCCGCAACGCGTTCGGCAGGGCCCCCGGATAGACCTGGGCATTGCCGTTGAGGCCGATCAGCTTCTCACTGAAAAGGGCGGTGCTACTGGTCCCATCGGTGACGGTCTCGATGCCGACCGTACCCAGGTTTGGCGTCGAGACGGCACTCGTGATCCCAGGAAAACCCGACGGATCGCTGTTCATCGGCACGATCGGGCCAGACCACCCCGCGATCGGCGCGGGACCGCCGAAATTGGCGTGATAATTAGTCCAGGTGGTGGTGATCCACGGACCCGTCTTCATGCTTTCCGACGGACAGACCAGGGCGTTGATCTTGGTGATGCTCAGCGTGTTGACGTTGAGAGGACTTGGGGCTCCCCCAGAGAAATTCGCGGCGTTGTACAAAGGAGCTTGCTCCATGTACGGAAGAATCGCCACCGCCCAGCCCAGGGGCCAGTCCCCAACCGCCGGGCCACTGATCGACGCGGGATTGGCCCAGTTGCCGAACAAAGGCGGAAACGCATTGATGGATGAGATGTAGTTCTGGACGGCCAACCCCAATTGCTTGAGGTTATTGACACACTGGGCGCGACGAGCCGCTTCGCGGGCGGCCTGAACCGCCGGCAACAAAAGAGCGATCAAAACAGCGATGATCGCGATGACCACCAGCAGCTCGATCAGGGTGAACGCACGAGGCCTACGTGTTGACATGAGATCTTCCCTCCCGCGACGAAACAAGGAACCAAACATGGCACGACCGACCGGGTTGTCGCGAAGCCACGCAAATCTCGTGATCATCCCTTCACCGATCAGTAAGGAATGAGAGCCTAGGGTTACTCGGATCCAGGAAACTCGAACCTTCGCGTGGGTAGACTCCAGATCGCATGCACGACATCATGGCGGTCTAAAGGAGTCCTAGCGACTCGTCATGATCGACCGCGAGAAATGCGTGTCCGGAGGACACTCGCTCGCATCGACACCGACCGCTAACGAATTTAGGACTTAAAAAAAGTCTATAGCTACGGCGAGTGTCGAATCAAGTGAGTGGTCGTCATTTCGGGAAAGAATTCGGAGATCCCTGGACGAGAGCTGCCCACCATGGATCGCACCATGGAAAGATGTGTGCGCTCAGCGAACCGAGGAATGCCATGCGATGGGTTCGCCGATGGGGAGCTGACCAGGATTTGTAGCCCGAGATGATGATCTGGCGGGCTGGGATCGGGAGGCGGTTCGTCATGATTGGGCGCGGAACGGCCGCCGACCCTGAAGGCCGGGTGCTCATGCAAGAGCGATTATATCGATCTCGGCCTGGGGTGAAAAACCGGAGCGTCCGGCTCGAGGGTGTCACATCCCAGCCGCGAGCCCCAGGCAGTCCATCTTTGCCGTAGGCAAGGCATATTACAGAGGTCCCAGAGCCCATGGACGGCTTGATCCAAAGCGTCAGGTTGCTCGCGATCCCCATCGAACGCCGGGATTTCGAGCAAAAAAGAAAACTGCACCGTCGAGAGGTCGGACGGCGAACCTGGCTAGATGGCCTGGGGACACCGCAGCAGCTTAAGGCGATCAGACCGGAAAGGAACGGCGAGCGCGCATCCAGACCCGCTCAGATTGAGCTCGCCGCGCCCCTTTCGGGCCTTGGGAAAAGTGTGCTGTCTAGCTCTTGGAATAGTAGAGGCCAGGGGCTAAGGTGTCACTACGTTGCCTACCCCTTCAAAGCCGCAGCGGGAAGGGAAACCTCGGAGAACGATGCTGAGTATTTAAAGTAAAGCGACTCCCCGTTCGTGCCGGAAGACGCGTCAAGGATCTCGGTGGTAAAACCGGCGGAGTAGCTAATCGTCCAAAGTGGCGGGCCGCCCGGGTATGGGGGCAAGGTGACCGGAGTCTGGACGGAGAGGAGAAGGTCGTTCTGTTGGTTCGACTCCGAGATGATTGTCGATCCGGGCTGGACTGTTACCACGGATCCCGCATTCACCGACATCGACACGGTCAGTTCTGGGGACCGCAACGTCACTCCTCCGCCCAGAACCCCAACATCAACGGGCGAGTATGGGACGGGTGCGGGCGGGTTGAAATTGATCGAGACATTCTCTTCCAAGTACACGCTCACGCCGTTCGAAGCATTGTTCACGAGCGTGTAGGATCTACTGCCCGAAACTTGGGACGTAGTGACTGCAAACGAGGTACCCTGAATCACTTGGTCGGGCGTCACTGAAACCATCTGTGAGTTAAGCATTTTCGTCGCGACATCGATGGCGCTCGAAACATCTGGGTTTGTGGCATCAGTCAGAACGTTCGAGGCCGTTCCGATCTGAGACTCCACATAGCTAATCGACCCCCCGAAGCCTGGGAATCCGATGCTCCCCGATACGCTGCCCGTAGCCGAGGCGTAAGCGGAGTTCATCCCGCTCCCTGAATCCTGGTTGCCGTCGGCACTGACATTCGCGGAGATTGGGGTTGGGCTCGTCTGACGCAGGAAGACGGGATCGACCGCGACGGTTTCCGGGGCGGCACTGACGGCGGTGACGGGTGCTGCGACGCCGGACCCCGTTGGGCATGTCACACCCGCAGCCCCAAGTAGGCTCGAGACGCTGGCGAGAGTGAGCACCATGGACGTCCCGGCTTGATTGGTCGGGTCGATAGCCGAGAGTCGGCTGCCGATCTCCCAAGGCGTGGGTGCCGCCATCGCGCGACCCTCGAGTCGATCAAGCGGAACGATCCGCAAAGATCGGGAGGGCCTACGACCTCGGGGTGAAGAAAACATGTCACATAATCGAAACTGCATGCTTGTCCTCCGATGATAGATCATGAATGTTCGTTCTAGGCCGTAATCAACGGATCGTGGACCATCTCTCCGAATTGATGACTTTTTGCTCTTCGCAGGTTATCAGTGGAAACCTACCGACTCTCGAAGACGGCTGTCAAGAGCCCACCGATTTATGAGCAGCTCCGCCCCGAACAGTCCAGCGTTCCTAGCACACTACAGCCCGTGTCCAAACCTCTTGAGACATAACATGATACAGGCGAGTACAATAAAGCCGTGGAAAATGTATATATGGCGCTCGTGTCGGACCAGAGAACGTCGGTTGTTGCCTAGCCAGGAGATTGTTCGTTCGATCTTCCAACGCCTCGTGTACCGGCGTGATTTGCGCCCATCTTGAGTCCGTGGGCACTTCCGTCCGCGTCGATGTGGACACACGAGGTCGAAGCCGCGATCCTTCAATTTCACGCGATGCGGATCACGATCATGGGCTCGATCAGCGATCCGCGGGATCTGGCCGCCGACCACGGTCACTTCCGCGGCGAGGTCTTCGACGAGTGAGCTCACCCCGGGCGAGGCACTCGCGGTCCGGCATGCCACGGGAACACCCTGTCCATCAACTAGAAGCATCCATTTGGTTCCCTTGCCGCGCTTTGTGTTTCCGACGCAGGAGCTCCTTTTTTCGCCGGCGAGAACGTCCCGTCGACGAACAACTCGTACCAGTCCAGGAGTTGCCGTTCATCGAGTTCATCAAGAAGGTCTTCCAAACGTCTTCGAGAACACCCGATTAGGCCCACGCGTTCATGCGTCGCCAATTCGTCGTGGGCAAGGGAAACTCGCTTGGCGGATCCTTCTAGTCAGAGCCTGACTTGAGCATCCATGGTATGCCCTCGAAACAGAGGCGGTCGTCGATCGGAGGCCTTCCAACCCGAGGTGATCTCTCACGCTCCGGGGATGAGTGGCTTGATCTTTTTCCTCTGGGCATCCGTCAGTCGGACTTCTCGTAGTGCCATCGAAAGACTCCTTTCGATGGTTGTTCCTTCCCGAAGTCCAAACAGGGAAAAAGATTACTTCAACAGGGTTTTGAAACAGGCTCTAGGGCGAGCGCGATAAAGCCATGGAAGACGTGGATCTGCCGCTCGTGGCGCACCCGCGGTCGTCGATAGTTGCCCAGCCAGGAGATCGTTCGTTCGATCTTCCAGCGACGCTTGTACCGCCGCGATTGGCGTCCATCCTGCGTCGGTGGGGGCTTCCGTCCTCGCCGGCGCGGGCACGCAAGATCGAAGCCGCGAGCCTTCAGCCGCTCACGATGCGTGTCGCTGTCATAGGCTCGTTCGGCGATCAGCGGGTTCTGCCCGCCGACTACGGTCACCTCCGCGGCGAGGTCTTCGACCAGTGTGATCTCCGCGGGCGAAGCACTCGCGGTCCGGCATGCCACAGGAACACGCTGGCCATCAATCAGAAGCATCCGCTTGGTTCCCTTCCCGCGCTTGGTTTTTCCGACGCGGAACCCCCTTTTTTCGCCGGCGAGAACGTCCCGTCGACGAATAGCTCGTCCCAGTCCAGCAGTTGCTGGTCGTCCAGTTCGTCGAGAAGCGCCTTCC
>JAKBAP010000213.1 GCA_021808995.1 Planctomycetota bacterium
CAATTGGTCGCGGCTTCGCCGTGTCACGTTCCATCGCGATTTTCAAGGAACCGCCAGAATCCGTTGGCGCACCCGATGGGCTTGCTCTCGGCTGGGAATGACAACCGGCCCTCGTGAGGCTCGCGGCGATGCCCCCTGGAATCCCGCGAGCCGGTCCTATAGGGTAACGGAGGAGACGCGACCGTCACGGCGATTTGGTCGCGCGACGACCTGACAGCCTGGAACTTGCTGACATGAACACCTTGAAGATGCACACCGCCAACGCGTCCAAGCTCCTACTCCTCGTGGGGGCTGTCCTGGGCTCGAGCGTCCTGGCCCAGGACGCCGCGATCGAGACCACCACCCCCGCTCCCCGAGACGGGCGCTGGCTGGAACTTCATAAGCGCTATGTCGATCGGGCCAAGAAAGGGAGCGTGGACCTCCTATTCCTGGGCGATTCGATCACCCAGGGGTGGAACGACAACGACGTCTGGAAGCGGTTTTACGGACCGCGCCAGGCGGCCAATTTCGGCATCGGGGGCGATCGTACCCAGCACGTCCTGTGGCGGATCGAGAATGGCGAGCTTGAGGGGATCAGTCCCAAGGTCGCCGTCCTGATGATCGGCACCAACAACCTGAGCTCGAGCACTCCCGACGAAATCGCCAAGGGAGTGGTCGCGATCGTCAAGGAACTGGGTGAAAAGCTCCCCAAGACCAAGGTCTTGCTCCTGGGAGTTTTCCCACGCGGAGAAAAGCCCGCCTCGGCCCGCGAGCGGATCAAGTCGATCAACCAGACCATTGCCAAGCTCGATGACGGCTCGCGGGTCCATTATCTGGACATCGGCCAGTCGTTCCTGGAAAAGGACGGCTCGATTTCACGAGAGATCATGCCCGATTTCCTCCATCTGTCTCGCAAGGGCTACCGGATCTGGGCCGAGGCGATGGAGCCGACGCTCTGGTCGATGCTCGACGAGCCGGCGTCCGGGAAGTGAGGTTCAGGGTCCGAAGAGGTCCCTGGGCTTGAGTTTGGGGATCTTTTCCCACCCCGACTGCTCGTCGGCGAAGGGGTGGGCCGGCCCTTCGCGGCCGGGGGGTTCGACCAGGGGCAGGATCGCGGCGGCCAGCTTGAGATCTTGCCCCGTTGTGATCTTGAGATTGAGAGGCGATCCCGTGACGATCGCGCAGGGGTGGCCGATGGCCTCGACGAGTTCCGAGCAATCGGTCGCGTGGCGGCCGAGTCGGCCGCGCTGGGCGAGCGCGTGGCGGAGCAGTTCCTTGCGAAAAACCTGGGGAGTCTGGGCGAGAAAGAGCGACTCACGGGGGACGGTCGCGGCGATCCGGCCGTCGGGACCGCCGCGTTTGATGGTATCGGCGACGGGGATGGCTGGGATGGCGGCTCCGTGTTCCAGGGCGGCGGCGAAGACGCGATCGACGATCTCGCGAGCGAGGCAAGGTCGTGCGGCGTCGTGGACTGCGACGTGATCGCAGTCGGCGCGGACGGCCTCGAGCGCGCGGGCCACCGTTTCCGACCGATCAGCGCCCCCGTGCACGACCGTGAGGTTGAGAAACGCGGTATTCGCTTGATACCGGCGGTCGAAGAGTTCCTGGTCCTCCGGGGCGATGGCCACGATAATCTGGGCGACGTCCTCGCGCGCGAGAAAAGTTCCCGCCGCGCGGAGCCAGACCGCGCGTCCCGCCAGGTCGGCGAAGATTTTCTTTTCCCGGGGATCGCCAAAGCGCGACGATCGGCCCGCGGCCGGCAAGATCACGGCGAAGCGACTCATCGAAGGCGAGCTCCCTGCGCGGTTGTGGACCCGGATTCGCGTTCACCACGCGTCCCAAGCCTGATTCTGGCGGACCGGGCAAGCCCACGTCAACGCGGCGGGCGCGGGCTTCGCCGATCCCCTGGGAAAAGCCCGGCCCGGATCGGCTGGGCATGCGATTCGGCGGGATCTCCGAAAAATCATCCAACATGAGAGTTGACTGATATCGTAGTATAACAAAGGAAGATGGAGTGGCATTCGTTTCACCGCGCGGTGAAACGTGGGTCGTCCAGGTAATTTCCAGGCCAGCGACTTGACTCCGGGTATCCGCGCCAGTATACGTTTTCGATGGCGGATTGGATTGCAGGATCTTTCGACCCGTCGCGCTTGGCCAAGGAGGGTTCTCAATTGTCGACTCAATTACGAAATGAAACTTTGAAAAGTCTCTCGCTACCCGATGCCTTCGAGGATCTCTCGGGGATCATTCGCACCGAGGTCAAGGTGATCGTCAACGCGCTGTCGGACCGTGCCGGCGAGCGCCTCATGCTGTCGCATCGGCAGACGCGGGATCTCAAGCGTCAGCTTTACAATCGATTGACGCAATCCATCAACGAGACAATGGCACCGCTCGTCGTCGAGCGGCAATAGCCACCGGCCTTGAATCCACACCTTGGAAGGGGCGCGGAAGCGCTCGATGGTCCTCCATGCGCAGAGTCGTCCTGGGCCTGACTGGTTCCGTGGCGGCGATTCGTTCGTTTGAGCTTGTGGACTTGCTCGAGCGGTCGGATTCGCGGGCTCGAATCGTGGCGACGAGCTCCGCGCTTTACTTCCTTGATCCCGCCCAGGTGTCCGAACGCCGCGGGCGGGGCGATTCGTCGTTCCTGATCGACGCCGATGAGTGGCCCGGGGCAGGGTATCGGCGTGGCGACCCGGTCGGGCATATCGAGCTTCGGCGGTGGGCCGATGTCCTGGTCGTCGCCCCGCTCGACGCCAATACCCTGGCCAAGTTCGCGCTCGGGCTGTCCGACAACCTTCTCACTTGCCTTTTTCGTGCCTGGGATTTCACCAAGCCCGTCGTGCTCGCGCCGGCCATGAACACCCTGATGTGGGAGAGTCCCGTGACTCGGCGGCATCTTCAAATCCTGCTCGAGGACCGGGCCGAGTCAACACCCCCCGCTGACTGGACGTTTAATCAGGTGCAGGCCGTCTTCGCCCGTCATGCGCCGGCCATTGTCTTGGTTCCTCCTCAATCGAAACGTCTCGCCTGCGGCGACATCGGCACGGGTGCCATGGCCGACATTGACGAGATCACCCAGGCGGTTGTCGAGTGGCGACAGGGTGTCGACTCGGAGGTTTGAAGGCCCCGCCCGCCATCCCTCTCGACTTTTCCGCCAACCCCTTGACAGGGGCGCGGGGATTTGTAATTCTTGCTCTTCTATTTGAATTTTCGATAGAGCTTGGTCGCTACTATCACGAAACCTGGAGTTGTCGGTTCCTTCCATGCAGATCGAGTCCCTCAAGATTTTCTGCGATGTCGCGCGTTGGTCGAGTTTTTCTCGAGGCGCGGCGGAAAATGGGATCTCGCAATCCTCGGCGAGTCAGGCGGTTTTGCAGCTTGAGTCGCGGCTGGGTGTTAAGCTGATCGACCGATCCAAGCGGCCCCTCGTGCTGACCGCGGCGGGCAAGCTCTATTTCGAGGAATGCAAGGAGCTCATGGACCGGTTTCTCGACCTTGAGAACCGGGTCCGCGCCTTTGAGCAAGAGAGCCGGATCGAGGGGACAGTTGGGGTGGCGGCCATTTACTCGGTTGGCATGCACCACATGAGCCGCTATGTCCGCACGTTCGAGGAGCGAAACCCCCGCGCGATGGTTCGTGTTGAATACCATCACCCCGATCGCGTTCTCGACAAGGTCACTCGGGGCGAGGTCGAGCTTGGGCTGTTGTCGTGCCCCAAGAAGTGGTCGGACCTCACGGTTTTGCCCTGGCGTGAAGAGCCGATGGTGCTCGCCGTCGCCCCCGAACATCGTCTGGCCGGGAGGGAATCCGTCACGGCCACCGACATCGACGGCGAATCGTTCATCGCCTTTGATTCGAACCTCCCGATCCGCCGCCTGGTCGACCGTTTCCTCAAGTACGACCAGGTCGAAACCGAAGTCGTGCATGAATTTGACAACATCGAAAATGTGAAGCGTGCCGTCGAGATCGCGGCGGGGATCTCAATTCTTCCCGAACCTTGTGTAGCAAAAGAGGTTGCGTCGGGGAGTCTGATCGCGATCCCGATCTTGAATTCGACCGGTCGAGGGCTTGTGCGGCCGCTCGCCGTCATCCATAAACGGAGCGCTCCGCTGGATCTAGCGGCCCGTGCGTTTCTGGATCTCTTGCTCCGTGAAACGTATTCGTCGTCTGGCGCGTCGTGTCTTGCGTCGGTCGACCGGGGGGTCACGGTCGGCTCGACGGCATAAGACCCCACCCGGCCTTATTCCCCCCAAACGTGCGAACCTACCCCACTCCTCGTGCACTATCAATTTGGCCGTGGCAAATGGCATGCCAGGTGCTTGCCATGCTCGGTCACGAGGGTTGTGGGGACCGGGGGCGACAGTCCTCGAATTTACCGCCTTGCCTTGTGAAGGACGATCACGCATGAGTTCATTGCAGCCCCCCCGTCAGGGTCTTTACGAGCCCACGAATGAGCACGACAGTTGTGGGGTTGGCTTCATCGTTGATTACACGGGGCGAAAGTCGCACCAGATCGTGCGTGATGGGCTTATCGCGCTCCACAACCTGAACCACCGTGGCGCGTGCGGGTGCGAGAACGACACCGGCGACGGTGCCGGCGTGTTGATCCAGATTCCCGACGCGCTGGTCCGCGAGCGGATGGCCCGCCTGGGCGTCGCCCTTCCCGAGCCTGGCCGCTATGGGGTGGGGGCGTTTTTCACCTCGCCCGTCGAGCCCCAGCAAGAGTTTGGCAAGCGGATGTTCGAGCGCCTGGTGGCCGAGGAAGGCCAGGTGTTCCTGGGCTGGCGTCGGCTCGAGACCGATTCGAGCACGCTGGGTCCAAGCGCCCGCGAGGTCGAGCCGGTCATGTGGCACGCCCATGTTGGGCGCGGGCCCTCGACCGCCACCGAGGATCAATTCGAGCGCAAGCTTTACGTCATCCGCAAGCGCTTCGAGAACGAGGCCCACGACCTCGAGGACAATCGTTACTTTTACTTTTCCAGCCTGTCTTGCCGCACGGTCGTCTATAAGGGGATGCTCACCACCGAGCAGCTTGGCCGCTATTTTCACGACGACCTGGGCGACCCGCTCTGCACGAGCGCCCTCTGCATGTTTCACTCACGATTCAGCACCAACACGTTTCCGAGCTGGGAGCTCGCGCATCCCTATCGGATGATCTCGCACAACGGCGAAATCAACACGCTGCGGGGGAATATCAACTGGATGCGGGCCCGGGAGGCGCTCTTTGAGTCGTCGCTTTACGAGGCCGGCGACGTCGAGAAGCTCAAGCCTGTCATTCGGGAGGGGCTTTCCGACACGGCCTGTCTGGACAACGCCGTCGAGCTCCTGGTTCGCTCGGGTTATGAGCTCCCCCGCGCGATGATGATGCTGATCCCGGAGGCCTGGGAGAATCACGAGTCGATGTCCCAGGAAAAGAAGGACTTTTATCGTTTTCATAGCTGTCTGATGGAGCCCTGGGACGGGCCGGCCTCGGTGACCTTTACCGACGGCAAGATGATCGGGGCGGTTCTCGATCGCAACGGATTGCGGCCGAGCCGATACGTAGTGACCAGCGACCACCGGGTCTTGATGGCCTCCGAGGTGGGCGCGCTCGTCATTCCGCCCGAGATGATCGTGAGGAAGGGGCGGCTCGAGCCTGGGCGAATGTTCCTGATCGATCTCGAGCAGGGGCGGATCGTCGACGACCAGGAGATCAAGAGCAAGGTTGCCTCCGAGAAGCCCTACGGCGAGTGGCTCAAGGCCAACATGACGCCGCTCGAGGCTCTTCCCCCAGCGCCCGAGGTCCCTGGCCCCGATCACGACACCTTGCTTCATCGCCAGATGGCGTTTGGATACACCATCGAGGATGTCAAGTACATCATCGCCCCCATGGGTGAAAAAGGAGAGGAGGCCATCGGCTCGATGGGGACCGATACCCCCCTGGCCGTGCTTTCCGATAAGCCCCAGACGATCTTTAACTATTTCCAGCAATTGTTCGCCCAGGTCACCAATCCTCCCCTGGACGCGATTCGCGAGGAGCTCGTGACCTCGGTTTTCACCGGGGCCGGCGGAGAGGGAAACCTGCTCGAGCCCGACGCCTCGTGCTGCCGCCAGATCGCTCTTGAGACGCCGATCCTCGATAACGACGAGACCGCCCGGCTCAAGCAGCTCGACGGCTCATCGGCCGCGTTTGGCTTTATCTCGCGGACCGTCTCGATGCTCTTCCCGGCCCAGGGGGGGGCCGAGGCCATGGAGCGGGCGCTCGCCGACCTGATCGAGACCGCCTGCCAGGCCATTGTCGACGGAGCGAACCTCGTCGTCCTCTCCGATCGTGGGGTCGACGCCCAGACCGCCGCGATCCCCTCGTTGCTCGCTTGCTCGGGGCTGCATCATGAGATGGTCCGTCGCGGCCTGCGATCGCGCGCGGGCCTGGTGATCGAGTGCGGAGACGCCCGCGAGGTCCATCACTTCGCCCTCTTGCTCGGCTATGGGGCGGGGACCATCAACCCCTACGTCGCCTTTGAAACCCTCGACGAATTGGTTCAGCAAAAGGTGATCCCCGGCATCGACCACGACACCGCCGTCGCCCGCTATCGCAAGGCCATCAAGAAGGGGGTGGTCAAGGTGATGTCCAAGATGGGCATCAGCACCATCCAGAGTTACCGGGGAGCGCAGATTTTCGAGGCCATCGGGCTGCACGAGGACTTCGTCAAGAAATACTTCGACAAGACCGCCTCGCGGATCGGTGGCGTCGGGCTGGACCGGATCGCGGCCGACGTGCTGGCCCATCATCACCGCGCCTTCGCCGGCCGGGAGGCGCGGAATGGCTGGCTGCTCGAGGGGGGGCAATATCAGTGGCGCAGGGATGGCGAGTTCCACCTGTTCAACCCCGAGACCGTCTTTCGCCTTCAGCATGCCACCCGTTCGGGCCGCGACGAGATCTTTCGCCAGTATTCGCGAATGGTCGACCAGCAAGACGAGCGGCTCTGTACGCTTCGTGGCTTGTTCCGGTTCAAGACCGACCCCGCCCGAAAGGTCCCGCTGGACGAGGTCGAGCCGATCGAATCGATCGTGACCCGTTTCGCGACCGGCGCGATGAGCTTTGGCTCGATCTCGGCCGAGGCTCATGAGACCCTGGCCATCGCCATGAACCGGCTCGGCGGCAAGTCGAACACGGGGGAGGGGGGGGAGGATTCCGCGCGTTACGAACCGCTTCCCAACGGCGATCGGCGCTCGAGCAAGATCAAGCAAGTGGCCTCGGGGCGGTTTGGAGTCACGAGCGAGTACCTGGTGAACGCCGAGGAGCTACAAATCAAGATGGCCCAGGGGGCCAAGCCTGGCGAGGGGGGCCAGCTCCCTGGCCACAAGGTTTCTCCATGGATCGCCAGGGTGCGGAACTCAACGCCTGGGGTCGCCCTCATCAGCCCGCCGCCGCACCACGATATCTATTCCATCGAGGATCTGGCCCAGCTCATCCACGACCTCAAGAATAGCAATCCCCAGGCGCGGATCAGTGTCAAGCTGGTGGCGGAGATTGGCGTCGGGACGGTCGCGGCGGGCGTGGCGAAGGCGCACGCCGACGTGGTCCTGATCAGCGGCCACGACGGCGGCACCGGGGCTAGCCCACTCACCTCGCTCAAGCACGCCGGCGTCCCGTGGGAGCTTGGCCTGGCCGAAACCCAGCAAACGCTCTTGCTCAACCGGCTCCGCGACCGCGTCGTCCTCCAGACCGACGGCCAGATCAAGACCGGTCGCGACGTCGTGGTGGCCGCCCTGCTGGGCGCTGAGGAGTTTGGCTTCTCGACCGCCCCCTTGGTCGTCATGGGCTGCGTCATGATGCGCGTCTGCCACCTCGACACCTGCCCGGTCGGCATCGCCACCCAAAAGGAAGCCCTCCGCGCTAAGTTCACCGGCCGCGCCGAGCATGTCGTCAACTATTTTCGGTTCGTCGCCCAGGAAATCCGTGAGCTCATGTCCGAGCTTGGATTCCGGACGATGGACGAGATGATCGGACGGTCGGACCTGCTCGACGCGCGGAGGGCCGTCGAGCATTTCAAGACCCACGGGCTCGATTTCTCCAAGATTTTCCACCAGCCCGACGTCCCGGACGATGTCCCCAGACGGCGAATGAAGGCCCAGGACCACGGGCTCGAGACCTCGCTCGACGCGACCACCCTGGTCCCCGCCTGCTGGGAGGCGATCGGCGACGGCCGACCGGTTTCGCTTGACCTCCCGATTCGCAACATCAATCGCACGGTCGGCACGATCCTGGGGAGCGAGATTTCCCGCCGCCATGGCGCGAACGGGCTTCCCGACGACACGATCCGGCTCCGTTTCACGGGCTCGGCGGGGCAGAGCCTAGGCGCGTTCCTGCCACGCGGAGTGACGATCACTCTCGAGGGAGACGCCAACGATTACATCGGCAAGGGGCTTTCTGGCGGCCGGATCATCGTATTTCCACCGCGTGAGTCGCGGTTCGTGCCCGAGGACGAGATTCTGATCGGCAATGTCGCCCTCTATGGCGCGACCGCGGGCGAGGCCTATTTCCGCGGCCAGGCAGGCGAGCGCTTCGCCGTTCGTAACAGCGGGGCCACCACCGTGGTCGAGGGGGTGGGCGACCACGGCTGTGAATACATGACCGGTGGCGTGGTCGTCGTCCTCGGGAGCACGGGGCGAAATTTCGCCGCCGGAATGAGCGGCGGGGTCGCGTTTGTCCTCGATCCGAACGACGACCTTGAACAGAGGCTCAACCCGGAAATGGTCGACCTGGAGGCGGTCGACGAGCCGACTGACATCGCGCTCTTGCGGGAGCTGCTGGCGCGACATGCCCGGTACACCGACAGCGGACCCGCCGTTCGATTGCTCGAGGACTGGCCAAGCGCCGTCGCCAAGTTCAAGAAGGTCATGCCCCGCGACTATCGCCGGGTGCTCGCCGAACGCAAGGCAGCCTCGGCCGTGATCGAGGTCGTCACACCCCTCC
>JAKBAP010000214.1 GCA_021808995.1 Planctomycetota bacterium
GACGCCATGGCGAACCAGTGACTCGACAACGACGTCGGCCCCCGTGATCGGCAAGGTCGCGGTTGGTTTCAGCGTCTCGGTTTTTTCAGTTGCGGCCACGGCGGCTCCCCTTGTCTCTGTCGATCGCTTCCGAATGCATCTTCCAGTCCCTAGCATCCGAGATGATTGTAACCAGGCTCGCCTCTCGCCAACAATCCAAGGAAACGGAGCCCAATCACCCATGCCCCATCTTTCCAAGGCCCTGGTCACGGGAGCATCCTCGGGAATCGGTCGCGAGCTGGTCCGTCAGCTCGTCAGGGACCGAGGGATGACGGTGCTCGCGACCGCCAGGCGTGGCGACCGACTCGCGGAGTTGGCCCAGGAATTACCCGCCGGGCGTGTCTTGATCTTGGCGGGCGACCTGGCCGACCCCGCGTTTCGCGCGACCCTCTGGAGTCATGCGGAGACGGTCCTGGGCAGGGTCGATTTGCTCGTGAATAACGCCGGTGTCGGCAATTACAGCGAGTTTATCGACCAAGAGCCCGCTGCGATCGCGGGCATGCTCGCGCTCAATCTCGAGGCCCTTCTGGACCTCACCCAGAGGGCGGCCCTGCATATGAAGGTTCGCGGCGGGGGCCAGATTTTACAGATTTCGTCGGTGCTGGGGTTCATGGGGATGCCGGCGTCGGCGGTTTACACGGCCACCAAGCACGCGGTGAATGGGTTCACGAAGAGCCTGCGGTACGAACTGCGGAGCACGGGCGTGCGGGTCTGGGCGGCCTGTCCAGGACGGACCGAGAGTGAATTTCGAGCCGTCGCCCTGGGCGAGCGCGCGGAGCTCAAGCGGTTGCCGCGGGGTGAGCCGACCGAGCGAGTGGTCCGGTCGATCGTGCGCCAGCTCGACGGCCGGTCGGTGTTATTCGCGCCGACCTGGAAGTCATGGGCCGTCGTGATGCTGGCGACCTACGCTCCTGGGCTCTTGGACTGGCTGATCGGGCGCTTCGCGGTCGGCTCGCACGTGCACGTTTTGCGTTCGGCGACGCCTGCCGGCGCGGGTGAAACGCCCGGGGTTAGCCCCCGCCGCTCATCAACTCCTTGACCGATCGGACGAAGTGCGTTCCCTTGCCTCGGGCCTTGAGGGCGGCGGCCTGGGCTTCGGCCTCGGCCTTGGCGGTGTAGTCAAAGGTGGCGACGGTTCGCCCTCCCACGTCGCAGACGGCCCAGACCACGCGCATCCGAGGGACGGCCTGGGGTTTGGGCCGGCTCGTGGGCGAGCCGGCTCGCGGCTTGGGCGTGGACGTTGGCTTATCGGTGATCCCCATCGCCTCGGCGGCCTCGGCCTGGGCGCGGAGCTCGTGCCGGTTGATGGTGCGTCGTCCCATGATTGGGTCTCGGGTTCCCTTGGGTCGCTCGGTTCGTGGCCCGGTCCGACACGGGCGTTATCTTCGCTCTTGAGTAAACGCCCTCTCGCCCGAATCGACAAGAGCACTTCCCCGGCCGGGCCTCACGTGGCGACCGGGTGCCTTCGATCTCGCGTTTCGGCGGGAAGGCGATATAAGGTTGATTGGTCGATCGGCTCAAATCCCAGGGATGCGTAAAGCCCGAGCGCGGGCAGGTTCGTGGTGCCCGTCTGGGCGCAGACGACCTGGACCTGGTGATCGCGGAGCCGGCGAAAGATCTCCGAGACCAAGAATCGCCCATGCCCCTTTCGGCGATGACTAGGGTCGACGTGGAGCTTGATCAGGCCGACCCGTGACTGGCCGTCCATGCGGCTAAACCAGCCCATTTCCCAGGTCGCGGCCGAGGCGATGATCGCGTCCGTGGCCTTGGAGACGAGCCGGGCTTGCATCATCGGGAAATTCCCCAGCGCGACGCCTTCCCACCAATCGGCGGGTAAGGGATCCTCCTGGAATTCGACGCGGGTCTGTCGTCGGATCATCGCGGCCCTGGGGTCACGGGTCTCGGGGTCCACGAGCCTGGCCTCGAGCAAGATGGTGGAGGAGGCCGGCTGATACCCCATCTCGTCGAGCGCGCGGAGAAAGGCATGCTCGCCCGAGCCGACCCCCGACCCCTCGCTGCCGCCGGAGATCCCCCAGTAATAGGGGTTCAACGGAAAGAGCGAGCCGCCGTAGATCACCCGAGCGCCCCGATCACGGAGGTAATCCTCCGCGTGCTGGATCAGCTCGGCCGCCAGGTGGGTCTGGGCGTGATCGGGCCTGACGACGAGCTGGCTAATCGCGCCGATCTCGCGGGAGACCTCGAAAGGCCGGGGGGCTGGGATGGGATAATCGGGGCCAAAGCCGGCGTGTACGAAGCCGACGATCTGGCCCTCGATCTCGGCGACGGTCAGGCCCCGGGAATCGAAATGGACGCATCCCCAGGCGTGTGCGTCGATCTCATGGACCCGCAACAGCGAGGCGATCCCCGGGCCGAGCTCGCGCGCGTTCCAGAGCCGCGTCAGGGCAGGGGGGTCCGAATTTCGGAACGGGCGAAAGATTGGCGACACGGTGGTTGGCCAGCTAGGTCGCGGTCAGGTCGCGGGGGGCGAACGGCCTTCGCCGTCGTCTCGGCCGCGATTGTCTCGTAAACGGAATCATGGAAGGGGCTTGGGAGACGAGATCAGGGGACTTCGACCAGGATATCGTCGTTTTCGATCTTGACGGCGTAGACGGGGTGCTTGACCTTCGCGCCCAATGGCGAAGCGCCTGTGCGAAAGTCAAACCGCCAGCCATGCCAGGGGCAGATGACCGTGCAACCCTCGATCTCGCCATCGGCGAGCGGCCCCCCCTGATGGGGGCAGTTGCCGTCGATCGCGGAGACGATTCCATCAACGTTGAAGAGGGCGAAAATCCGCCCTTCGAACTCAAATTCGCGCCCCGACCCGGCCGGGAGATCGCTCATCGTCGCGAGTTTGACGAACCGCGCCATGCGTAGTCTGCTCCAAGAGTCCTGGCGAAACGATCCCGAGACGAGGCCTATCGACCGGCTCGACCGCCCGATGCACGATCGCCACGATTTGATCATACACAACCGTATCCCGCGGCTCAAATCGGCGAGGCGCTTGGACCATCCGCTCGACCGCGCCTACAACGAGTGGCGAGAACCTGGGGAATGATGGGCGTCCGCCAACCGAGTGGGCTGGGGCATGAGCGACGTGGTTTATGATCTCGTGGTCATAGGCGGTGGGATGGGGGGTCTGGCGACGGCGGCCCTGGCCCAGCGGCTTGGGCTCCGGACCGCCCTACTCGAATCACACACCAAGGTCGGCGGCTGCGCGGGCTTTTTCGAGCGTGGGCCGTATACGTTTGACGCGGGCGCGACGGCCCTCATGGGGCTGTCTCGCGGCGAGCCGATCGGCGACCTGGCGGCCATCCTCGGTGTCCAGATCGCGTCGGCCCCATCGTGGGCGTATCGTGTACATCTGCCCGATCGGGTGCTGGATCTTCGCGACGACGACGGGGGGTTCGAGCATGAGCTCGCCGGGGCCCTGGGCGCTCGTGGATTCGCGGCGGCGCGATTGCGAGCCTTCTGGAGAATCCAGCAAGCGATTGGGCGAACGCTCTTCGAGCGGTCCGCGCGGATTCCCCGGCTCCCCCTGGGTTCCCTGGGCGACCTGCTCCACGACCTGAGAATCCTTGGTCCCGCCGGAATCATGGCCGGCGCGACCTCGGTGGTTACCGTCCGGCATCTCATGTCCGCGCTCGGGCTTGGTAGTGATCGCCGTTTCCAAGCGCTCGTGGCGATGTTACTGGAGGACACGGCCCAGGCGGGGCCCGAGACGGTCCCGCTCGCCAATGCGTCCGCCTGTCTGCACGCGTATCGTCGGGGGATGAGCCGACCCGTGGGAGGGATGAGGGCCTTTGTCGAGTCGTTCGCGAGGCGGTTCGAGGAGCTCGGTGGCGACCTGAAAGTGGCGACCCTGGTCGATCGCGTGGAGACGATCGCGGCATCCGCTCGATCCGGCGATGGACAAGCGTTCGTGGTCCATACGCGGAGGCGAGATCGGCTGTCGGCCCGACACGTTGCCTTCAACCTGCCGATCGACCTGGCGGCCAGGCTCTTGGGGCGGGCTCTCGAGGGGCGACTGGCCGCCGACGAATCACGCTCGCGGGCGACCTGGAGCGCCTTCACCGCCTATCTGGCGATCGACCGAGCCGCCGTCCCCGACGACACTCCCCTGTTTCATCAGGTTTTGCGCTCGTTTTCCGAGCCCCTCCACGACGGCAACAACGTCCTGATCTCGCTCTCGCCAGCGGGCGACCCAGGCTATGGGCCCGATTCCGTTCGCGTCGCCACCATGTCAACCCACACCCGGCCAGACGATTGGAGCCGGCTCGACCAGGCCGCCACCCACCTGAAAAAACAGGAGTTCCAGGCTCGTATGCTGGCTGCTCTTGGCCAGGCGCTGCCGCTCGCCCCGTCCGCCCTGGTTCACGCCGAGTTCGCGACCCCCCGGGCCTTTGCCCGCTACACCAGAAGGGTCGCGGGGGCGGTCGGCGGGCCGCCCGCCTCGCGGATGGCGAGTAACTTTTTCGCCGTGGGCCCCGATGCCCTCGGCCCCGGGCTCTTTCTTGTGGGTGACTCGGTCTTTCCTGGCCAGGGGACCATGGCCGTGGTCGTTTCCGCCATCCGCGTCGTCGAGCGCCTTACGGGGATCTCGTGGGATCGGCTGCGTCACGATGCCAGCACGGCTCCGGTCCGCCCTTGTCGGCCGGGCGGGGAAACTCTAGCATCGGCCTCGTGAACACGCACACCACACGGCCCTGTGAGGCTCTTGATTCATGCTCGACGCCTTGGTCGTTGCCCCGCATCCCGACGATGCCGAGATCGGGATGGGTGGGACCATCCTCAAGCTGATCCAGAGCGGCTGGTCGGTCGGCATCCTCGACCTCACTAGCGGCGAGCCCACCCCCCTTGGCACACCCGAGCGCAGGCGAGTCGAGACCGAGCAAGCGAACGCACACCTGGGCAACCCCTGGCGCGCGAATCTGGGCCTGCCGAACCGCCAGCTCGAGCCGACACTGCTCAATCGCCGCGCCCTCGCGGCGGCATTTCGCGAGCGCCAGCCAAAGCTCCTCTTCGCCCCCTATTGGGAGGACGCGCACCCCGACCATACCGCCGCGACCAGGCTCGTCGAGGACGCCCGATTCTGGAGCAAACTCTCCAAGTCGGACATTCCCGGCCAACCGTTTCATCCCCAGCGGATTCTCTACTATTTCAGCGTACACCTACGGATTCCCGAGCGCCCGAGCCTCTTGATCGACATCTCAGCGCAGGTCGAGGCCAAGCAGTCGGCCCTGGCGTGCTATCGGTCGCAGCTCGTGGATAACCAGCCGCCGGGGAAGATTGGCGTGATCGAGGCGGTTCGCGATCGGACTCGTTATTGGGGGCATTTCGTGGGGGTCGACCATGCCGAGCCCTTCGCCAGCCGAGAACCGATCGGATTGCGAGGGCTGGGCGACCTGTTGCTCTGATCGAACGCCTCAACCGCGGGGCGCGATCGACACCCGGCGGCCCTGGACTCCGATTCGACCCTCCGCGTAAAGCGTGATCGCCTCCGCGAGCGCCTTGCATTCTTCCTTGAAGACGCGGATGGCCAGACTCTCAGCCCGGTCGTTGTCTCGCACCTGGACCACTCGTTGAAGGATGATCGGGCCTGAATCATAGGCGTCGTCGACGAAATGAATCGTGCAGCCGCTGACCTTCACCCCTGACTCGATCACCGCCTGATGGACCTTGCGCCCGTAATAACCCTGGCCGCAAAAGGCCGGGATCAGCGATGGATGCACGTTCAGAACCCGGCCGCGATAGTCGTCGGGAATCTTGAGCAGCGACAAGAAACCCGCCAGAATCACTAAATCCGCTCGGGCGCTTCGGATCGGGTCAAAGACCGAGTCGCTGAAGCCGCCCCCCGAGCGCCTAGTCCTCTGGGCCAGGGCCAGCGGAATCCCCGCCGCTTCCGCGCGCGCGATCGCGCCAATTCGCGGCCGGCTCGCCACGACCACTCCGATCTCGGCGTGCAACCGCTGACCCGCGATCTGGTCGATCAGGCTTTGCAGCGTCGTCCCCTCACCTGAAACGCACACCGCCAGCCGAATCGGAGGCTCGCCGATCGGTGGATTCCGAGGCGCTCGATCCATGATCGGCGACCTTTCACCTCTAGCCAGGACAAGGGTCCTACATCACGTTACGGACCCTTTCATCCTGCACGCGCGCGGGGCGGATGGCAAATCCTTCAGGGCCCCAGACGCGATTTCATCGGGCGGACGCCCCCTCAAGCACACGCAGACAGCGACCACAAAGGCTCGGATGGGCCGAAAACCGGCCGACATCCGGGCGGTGGTTCCAGCACCGCTCGCACTTGGCATGCGGGGAACGCTCGGCCGTGATCACCTGTTCCGAACCCTCGGCACCGGCCTGAACCACGACCTCGGAAACGTTGCAAACCTCGGCCAGCAGGTCCGTCCTCGCCGCCAATCGATCGAAATCGGGGGCGATGATCGAGACCCGAGCCTCCTGGGCGCTTCCGATTTGCTTGGCCTTTCGCAGCGATTCCAGCTCGACCAGGATCCGATCCCGAACCTCGAGCAGCGACGCCCATCGCGCCACCCGGTCGGGGTCGTCCCAGGCCGGGTCGGGCTCGGGAAAGAGCTCAAGGTGGACACTGGGGGCTCCTCCCTCCGACCTCGGCCGATAGTCCCACGACTCCTCGGCCGTGTGAGGCAGGATTGGAGCTAACAGAAGGGTCAGGACCTCATGGAGCTTGGCCAGCACGAACTGGGCGGCCTGGCGCTCGGGACCGGCGGGGGACTCGGCATAGAGCCGATCCTTGAGGACATCAAGGTAAAAGCTCGAAAGCTCGACCGCGCAAAAATGATAAATCTGTTGAAAAACCCGGTAAAACTCGAATTGTTCGTAGGCGGCCCGGACCCCGCGAATGAGCGCGTTCAGCCGGCCCAGGGCATGGCGGTCGATCTCGTGAAGCGAACCTGGATCGACGGTCGACGGGTCGAACCCCTGATAATCCTCAAGGTTGCCGAGAAGGTAGCGAAGGGTGTTGCGGATCTTCCGATAGCTCTCGGACGCTTCCTTGATGCCCCGCTCGCTCATCCCGACGTCGTCGGCGTAGTCCATGCTCGCGACGTAGAGTCTCAGGACCTCAGCCCCATATTTCGCGGTCGCGGTCTCGGCTGGGATGTAATTCCCCAGCGATTTGGACATTTTGCGGCCCTGGTCGTCAACCACGAACCCATGGGTCAAGACCGTCTCGAATGGGGCTCGCCCCGTCGTGGCGACGGCGGTCAGGATCGACGATTGAAACCAGCCGCGATGCTGGTCGGAACCCTCCAGATACATGAAGGCCGGGTAGCCCAGGTTAAACTCGCTCGCCAGAACCCCGCGATGACTGGAGCCTGATTCGAACCAGACATCGAGAATGTCGCCTTCCTTTTGAAAATCGCCTGCTCCGCAGCGAGGACAAGAGAGCCCCTGGGGCATGATCTCGGCGACGGGCCGGGAGAACCAGGCGTCGGCCCCCTCGCGTCGAAACAGATCGCGAAAATGGCGGACGGTCGCCGCGGTGAGGACCTGTTCGCCGCAACCGACACACTTGAGGGCTGGGATCGGCACGCCCCAGGCACGCTGGCGGCTGATGCACCAGTCGGGTCGCGAGGAAACCATGGCTTCGATTCGCGATTGACCCCATTCGGGGATCCAGCGCGCCTGGCTGATCGCCTCAAGGGTCCTCTGGCGTAGATCCGTGTGATCCACCTGGATAAACCATTGCTCCGTCGCCCGGAAGATCACGGGCTTCTTACACCGCCAGCAATGCGGGTAACTATGCGTCAGGGGCGCTTCCCGATACAGGTGCCCAGACGACCGCAACCGCTCAATGATCGGTTTATTCCCCGGGAAAACGCCCAGTCCTTGAAGCCAATCGGGCGCTTCGCTCGTGAATCGGCCCCCTTCGTCGACCGGGCTCAGCACCGGCAATCGATACGTCCGCCCCGTCTGAAAGTCCTCGGAGCCATGCCCAGGCGCGGTGTGGACGAGCCCCGTGCCGTCCTCCACGCTGACGTAATTGGCCAGGACGATCGGGCACTCTCGCTCCAGGAACGGATGCTCGTACACCGCGTGCTCAAGCTCGCGGCCACGGCACCGACCCAGCTCGACATGATCCCCAACGCCCCCCTTTTCCAACACCCCCTTCACCAGATCCGCCGCCACGATCGTCCGCGTCGTCCGCTGGGTTTCCGGGTCCACATACTCAATGCCGCAATAGACAATCTCCGGGTGGACGGCGACCGCCACGTTCGCCGGCAAGGTCCACGGCGTCGTCGTCCAAATCATCACGTGAAACGGCGATCCATCGACAACCGGCCACCCCGTCGGAAGACCACTCTTGAGCCTGAAGTTGACATAGATGCTCGGCGTCGTCGACTCCTTGTACTCCAGCTCGGCCTCGGCCAGGGCTGTTCGGTCACTCATGCACCAGTGGATGGGCTTCAACTGGCGGGTGACATAGCCCCCCTCGACAAGCTGGGCCAGCACATCCATGATGCCCGCCTCATAGCGCGGGTCGAGCGTCAGATAGGGATGCTCCCAGTCGCCCATGACCCCCAGCCGGACGAACTGCTCGCGCTGAATATCCACCCATTTGAGGGCCTCGGCCTGGCAGAGCCGGCGGATCTGGGAGTGGCTGGTCGTCGCTCCCTTGGCACCGAGGTCCTTCATGACCTTGTGCTCGATCGGCAGTCCGTGGCAGTCCCAGCCCGGCACGTAGGGGCTGTCGAATCCCGCCATCGACAGCGAGCGGGCGACCATGTCCTTGAGGACCTTGTTGAGCAAGGTCCCCATGTGGATTTCCCCATTGGCATAGGGAGGACCATCGTGCAAGACCCGCCTGGGGGCCGTCGATCGGGCCGCGCGCAGGCG
>JAKBAP010000215.1 GCA_021808995.1 Planctomycetota bacterium
CTGGCCCCTGGACCGGATGGCCGGGTTTCCCGATAATCCCAGGAATCGTGATGAACGGGCGGCCCGCGCGGGTCGCGAGGCTTGGGAGATGCTGATGCGTGGACGTCTTATGGGCAAGTCGGCCCTGATTACCGGGGCCGCGTCGGGGATCGGCCTGGCGACGGCGGAATTGTTCGCGCGCGAGGGCGCGTCCGTCGTCCTTTTCGATAACCAGGCGGAGGCGCTCGAGCGGCTCCGCGGGCGGCTCGCCGGCGAGGGGCACCGGGTCGCCGCCGTCGCCGGCGACGTGGCCAGGACCGACGACGTCAGGCGCTCGGTCGAGCTCGCGGTCGCCGAGTTCGGCCGGCTCGACGTCCTTTTCGCCAACGCCGGCATCGGACATTCGAGCGAGCTGATCGACACCTCGGACGACGATTGGGATCGCGTGATGGCGGTCAACGCCAAGGGTGTTTTCATCTGCGCGCGCGAATCCGTAAGACGGATGCTCGCGCAGGCTCCGGCGGGGGGCTCGATCGTGATCAACGGGTCGATCTCGGGTTTGGCGGGCATTCCCAAGCAAGCCCCCTACGCGCCGAGCAAGGGGGCGGTCGTTGAGATGACCCGCCAGCTCGCCGTGGAGTACGCGACCCGGGGCGTGCGGGTGAACTGCGTCTGCCCGGGGACGATCGATACGCCCGTCCTGCGGGCGGGGATGGCCATGTCGGGCGATCCCGAGGGGTTTCTGGCGATGCTGATCGGCGGCCACCCGATCGGGCGAATCGGCCGGGCCGAGGAAGTCGCGACGGCCGTCGCGTTTCTAGCCTCGGACGAGGCCAGTTTCATCACGGGGGCGATTCTTCCCGTTGATGGGGGCTATACCGCCCGATGAGCCGGACCTGAACAGGGAGCAACCCATGGTGATCATGACGACCGCTCTAGCCCTGACGTTCATGGCGTGCGCCGGCGAGGCCCCCGATCGCCCGATTCTGGCGATCGACGCGGGCCAGGTGGCGCATCGTGTGTCCCCCTTGCTTTACGGGGCCTGCATCGAGGACGTGAATCACGAGATTTACGGTGGACTCTCCAGCCAGATGATCTTTGGCGAGAGCTTCCAGGAGCCCCCTCGAAGAACCCCGATCAAGGGGTTCACGGCCCATGGAGGAACCTGGTCATCGCGGGGAGGGGTCCTTGAGGCTGGCGCCGGCGATGGTCCCAAGCTCGTCGCCGACGACCTGTCCATCGCCGACGGCGAGGTCGGGGTCGAGATCCGGTTCCCATCGGTTCAAGAAGGTAACGCCGGGCTGATCGTGAGGGTCGACCATCCCAGGACGGGCGCGGATTCGTTTGATGGTTACGAGATTTCGCTCGAAACCTCGGGCCATCTGGTCCTCGGCCGCCACCGCGGAAACTGGAGGCAGCTCCGCCGAATCGCCTGCGCCGTCCCCGTTGGCCAATGGATTCCGCTCGGCGTTCGAATGAAGGGCTCGCGAATCAACGTCATGGTCAATGGACACGAGCTACTCACGTATGATGATGTCGACCATCCTCTGTTGAAAGGGTGCGTGGGGCTTAGGACCTGGCGTGGGCCGGCGAGCTATCGCAAGCTCGGGGTGAAGGCCGGCGATCGATCGCGCGAGCTGGCCTTCGAGCCCAGCGAATCCGATGCGTCCATCCAGGGCGTCAGTGGCATGTGGGGCGCGGTCGCGCGGGGTCGCGCGCGGGGAGGGCTCGAGATCGACGAGCGAGCCCCGTTCGTCGGACGACAAGGGCAGGGGATCTCGTTCCGGGAAGGGCAGGGGGCGATCGGGGTCGAAAACCAAGGGCTCAACGGCTGGGGGATGAACATCGTCGCCGGCAAGCCCTACGAAGGGCGCGTCTGGGCCCGCGCCCAGGCGCCCACCAAGCTCATGTTGCGATTCGAGAGCCGCGACGGCACGCGAACACTTGCCGAGACGAGCGTCTCCGCGCGCGGGGGCGAGTGGGCCAAATATGAATTTACAATGACCCCCACGACCTCCGATGTCGCCGGTCGATTCGCGATCACCCTTGAGAATCGCGGCTCGGTCACTCTGGGTTATGTTTCCTTGCAACCTGGTCCCTGGGGTCGATACAAGGGGCTCCCGACGCGCCTGGACGTGGCCCAGGGGATGGTCGACATGGGGCTCACGGTGCTGCGTTATGGCGGCTCGATGATCAACCACCCCCAGTACCGATGGAAGGAGATGATCGGCCCCCGCGATCGACGGCCGACGCACGCGGGGACCTGGTATCCGTATTCCTCGAACGGCTGGGGCATCCTGGATTTCCTGGATTTTTGCGAGGCGGCCGGCTTCGTGGCGATCCCCGACCTGAACATGGGCGAGACCCCCCAGGATATAGCCGATTTCATCGAATACGTGAACGGCCCCGCCGACACTCCCTGGGGCCGCCAGCGGGTGGCGGACGGCCATCCCGCCCCCTACGGTCTCAAATATGTCGAGCTGGGCAATGAAGAGGCGATCAACGACGACTACTGGCGGAAATTCCAGCCCCTGGCCAAGGCGATCTGGGCCAAGGACTCGGCCATCATCCCGATCGTCGGCGATTTCGCCTACGGCGAGGTCATCCAGGATCCGGATCATTTCGAGGGAGGGGCGGCCGTGAACTCCCTGGCCGCGCATCGCAAGATCCTGGAATTCGCCAGGGCCAGTGGGCGCGAAGTGTGGTTTGACATCCACGTCGGAACCGATCATCCCCCGGAGCCTCACGGTCTGCGCTCCGAGCGGAGCTATATCGAGCAGCTCGGCAAGATCGCGCCTGGGGTTAAGTATAAGGTCGTTATTTTTGAATATAACTCAGGCAATCACGCCATGAAGCGAGCGCTCTCGAACGCGCTCGCGACCAACGAGGTCGAGCGGGTGGGGGACCTGTTGCCGATCGCCTGCTCGGCCAACGGCCTTCAACCCGACGGTCAGAACGACAACGGATGGGATCAGGGGCTCCTTTTTCTCGACCCCGCGAAGGTCTGGACGCAGCCGCCGGGATATCTGATCCAGATGAGTAGGAGGAATTTCCAGCCTCTCTTGGTGAAGAGCGAGATCAAGGGGGCGGCCGAACGGCTCAGCGCGAATGTCAAACGGAGCGAGGACGGTCGGATCCTGGTCCTTCAGGTCGTCAACTGGGGTGACGAGCCCCGGCCGACGCGGCTCGAGATCAAGGGATTTAAGCCATCCAGGCCGATGGGGATGGTCGAGCAACTGGCGGCCCCGCTCGAGGCCGTCAATACGGCCGCCCAGCCTGACCGGATCAAGCCGGCGCGCTCGAATTGGACGCATCACCTGACGGACGGGACGGCCGAGTACTCGTTTCCGCCTCGTTCGATCACGATGTTGCGCCTGGAGTGATCCCTGGATTCGCGGCCGAGAGGCCGGCGAGCCAGCCGGTACTCCAGGCGGCCTGAAAGTTGTAACCGCCGATGGGACCGTCCAGGTCGAGGATCTCGCCCGCGAGATAGAGGCCCCGCGCGATCTTGCTTTCGAGCGTGGCGGGATTGACCTGATCGAGCGCGACCCCGCCGGCCGTGACCTCGGCCTTGGCGAAGCCCAGGTCTCCGAGAATGGGCAGCACCAGGCGCTTGATCACCTCGGCGAGCCGTCCTCGCTCCTCGCGCGTGAGCTCCGGCCCCGCGCGGCCGGGCGGAATTCGCGCGAGCGAGACCAGTTTCTCGGCCAGCCGGCGTGGAATCGCGAGTGGGATCAGGGTCGGGATCGCCGGTCGACCCTGGCGAGCCCGCGCTTGAATTTGTTGCTCCAGCAGGTCGCGGCCTTGGGCGGGGAGCAGGTCGAGCTCGAGCGTGGGGCGAGCTCCCCCGACCCGAGCGCCCCGGCTGACGTCCAGAATCGCTGGGCCCGAGAGCCCCCAATGGGTGAAAAGGACCGCCTCGCGCTGTTCCTCGAGCACGACGCCCTCGGTTGATCGCACTCGGGCGATCGCGTCGATGACCGAGAGCCCCTTGAGCTCGCCCACCCAATCGGCGGCGACCCGCAGAGGGGCGAGCGCGGGCCGGGGCTCGACCACCGCGTGCCCCAGTCGCCGGGCGAATTCATAGCCGTCCCCCGTCGTTCCGCAGCCAGGATATGACTCGCCACCCACCGTCAAAACCACCCTTCGCGCCCTCACCTCGCCGCCGGGAACCTCGACCGCGAATCCGGTCGAATCCAGAATCGGGCGAATGCCGAGCGCGGGCGAATTCGGACGAAGGGTCGCCCCCGAGCGTTCGAGATCGAGCATGAGCGCGTCGAGCACGTCGGTCGCGCGGTCCGAGACCGGGAAGATCTTGCCATTGGCCTCGACCTTGAGCGCGACCCCGAGCGCCTCGAAATGGGCGACGGTCGCGTCGACATCAAACGCTCTGAGTGCCTTCGCCAGGAAGGCTCCCTTGGGCTCGAACGCCTTCACGATAGCGCGTGCCCCCTGGCGGGCGGCGGGACTGAAGGCCGGGTCGACCGGTCCCGAAACGACATCCAGCCCGCGCAATCCGCGTGCGTTGGTCACGTTGCAGCGGGTGCCGCCGGACATCAGGATCTTGACACCGGGCCGGCGATTTTTCTCGAGCGCGATCACCCGAGCGCCCGATCGGGCGGCCCGAGCCGCCGCCACCAGACCGGCCGCGCCGACCCCGACCACCACGACATCACAATCAAATCCCTCGCTCATCATCGGCCCAGGCTAACCCGCCGCGACTTCCACGGGCAAGCCTGGCCGACAACTCCATCACAGCGCTGTGAAGTAATTCATCACCGCGAAGTCGAAATACCGAGGCTTGAGCTCCAGGGGAAGCTTATTGTAAACGCAGTAATTGCGGACCTGGAGCAAGAGGTCTCGCGGATGACAACAGCGGAAGGGCCGGCCAGCCTTCGCGTAATGTTCGCGCACCAGATGATCGACGGCCGACATGTCGGCGTTCTCGAACCCCAGCTTGGGCGCGAACATCTGGATCATCGAGCGAAACGTCGCCTCGGTGGGGTCGGCGGCGTTGATCTTATAGGGAATGCGCCTCAGAAACGCCTCGTCCACGAGCTGGCTGGGATCAAGGTTGGTCGAAAATATGATCAATTGATCAAACGGAACCCGGATTTTCTTGCCGTTGGGCAAGCTCAGGAAGTCATATCGCTTTTCCAGCGGCACGATCCAGCGGTTGAGGAGCTCCACGGGTGCCATCCGCTGGCGGCCGAAATCGTCGATCAGGAAGGTGCCCATGTTGCTCTTGAGCTGCATGGGTGCCTCGCAGACCTTGGTGAGCGGGTCGTAATGGATCTCGAGATCCTCCATCCGAAGCTCGCCGCCGACCACGATCGTCGGGCGCCGAATCCTCACCCAGCGGCGATCGAAATCGGAATCGTCGAGCAAGCTCCCTGACCGCTCGCTCTCGATGAGCTCGTGGTTGGCGGGGTCGAAGAGTTTGATGATCTGCCCCTCGGCGTCGATGACCCTGGGGATCCAGACGGTCGTCCCGAAACAGCGGGTAATTCGCTCGGCGATGCTGGTCTTGCCGTTGCCGGGATACCCGTAAAGAAAGAGCCCACGGCCGGAATTGATGGCGGGGCCCAGGAGCTCAAAGACCGCGTCGGGCACGATCAGGTCGGCGAACGCGCGTCGTAGGTCCTCTTCCTTGGGCTGTTCGCTGGTGATGGTCTGGGCGGAGACGGCCTCCAGATAGTCGCGATAGGGGACCGGGGCGGTGCCGACATAGCCGCATTCCGCTTGATAATCCCGGGCCCGGGACCGGCCCACGTCGGTGAGGGCGTAGACGTAGTCATTCGCCGAGGAGGAATTGGCGTAGGTCAGGATCTGCTGGTTCTTGAGCTGGCGGAGGAATTCCGGGAAGGGGGCGAACGGGAGCCCGAGCTCGGTCGCGATTCGCCGGCCGGGGGCCATGCCGATGCTCAAGAGATACTTGAGCACGAGACTCTCGGTGATGGCTGGGTTGAGGCCGGCTTCCTCGAAACTGTCGACGACCCTGGGGCGGAATCCGTCACGAGCCCTCAAGGATGAGGCGCGATCCGGGGCGGTGCATACTGCGACGCTCACGATGTTTGACTCCGTTTGGACCACCGGACGCACATGGGCTGGGACTGTGTGAGACCAGACGCCGGTCAACGACACAGAGAACGGTAGGTCGCGTCGGGGGAGACGTCAACGCGGGCGAGGCGCGAGCCCGACGCCAGCGAGCCGGCTTATGAGCGAATCGCGGTCGGCGGTTGGCAATGTCAGACGCGCGAGCCGCGACGTGGGCCCCGTGGCTTCGAGTCGGATCTCCCAGCGATGGGCGGGGAGCGATTCGGCGACGCGGTCGGCCCATTCGACCAGGCAGATCCCTGGTCCCGAGAGATAATCATCGACGCCGAGATCCTCGAACTCCGCGGCCGAGGTCAGGCGATAGACGTCGAAATGAGCGATCGGCAACCGACCATCGTACTCGTGGATGAGCATGAAGGTTGGGCTTGAGATCGCGGTGGGGTCGACGCCGAGGGATTGTGCGATCGCGCGGGCGAGCCGGGTCTTGCCGGCGCCCAGGGGCCCCACGAGCCCGATCACGAGCCCCGCCCGAGCGATTTCGGCGATCGCCTGGCCGAGACGATCGGCGTCGGACTCGGCGGCGAGCTCGATCGTGAACGAGATGGATTGCGCGGGGTCGGTGCTCATGGATACGCCTGGATCCCAGGTGATCTAGGGGGTTGCTCGCAGATGGTCAAAACCTCTCGCCGTCAGTTCCTTGATCTGGCCGTCGCCGAATCGAATGAGCCGGGCGGATTCGTCGGTCACGATCCCAATGCGACGGATCCCTGGGAACCGGGCGAGGATTCGTCCGAGATCGTGGGGGCCGACGGTCAGGCAGAGTTCGAAATCCTCGCCATCCGCGAGCGCGTGCTCGAGGGGGTCGTCATCGCGCGCGGCCGCTGGAACGTCGGCATGGATCGGGATCTGGTCGGCGTCGAGGATCGCCCCCTTGCCGCCGCTCTCGTCAAGGATATGCCCGAGATCGCCCGCGAGCCCGTCGGAGAGGTCGATCATCGCGTGGATCGGGGCGATCCGGTGGATCGCGAGGGCCAGCTCGACCCGGGGCTCGGGCCGCAGGTGCCGCCCAGACTGGAGACTACCGCCCAGCGCGCCCGTGACCAGGATCGCGTCCCCGGCCTGGGCCCCCGATCGAGTTACCCCCCCGCGCTCGGTCGTCTCACCGAGCAGGGTCACGGAGATCACCAGGGGACCATCCCAGGCGTTGGTGTCGCCGCCGACGAGCTCGACGTTAAACCGATCGGCCATCGCCCGCGCGCCCTGATGCAGACCCTGGGCGATCGCCACGGCCTTCGACCGGGGCAATGCGACCGCGATCAAGGCGACCCTCGGAACCCCGGCCATCGCCGCGATGTCCGAGATATTCACCCCGAGAGCCTTGTAGCCCACCGCCTCCGCTCCGTCGCGCTCGAGCACGAAATGGCGGCCGTCCATGAGCATGTCGGTCGTCGCGAGCATCCCACGCCCGGCCGTCGGGGCCAGGATTGCGCAATCGTCGCCGATCCCCAGCGTGGTCCAGGGACACGGGCGCGCCGCGGTCCGCTCTCGAATCCACTCGATCAGCCCAAATTCCCCCCGCGTTGCGTGGCCGCTCATCCTCGCAGCTTACCCGGAACCGGGCGTGGAATTGGAGGGTCTCGCCCCTCGCCCCGCCAGAAACGCACGGACGGCCTGGGCAACCGACTGCTCGAGCAGTTCGGCCGCCCAGTCGATCGACTCGCTGACCGTCATCGGCCCATCACAGAGCGCGAAGGCCGCGGTGATGCAATCGCCGAGGACCTCGAACGCGCCTGGCTCGATCTTGCCAGCCATCGCGAAGGTCGGTACGCCCAGCGATCTCGCCAGGCCGCCGACGCCCGAGATGGTCTTGCCTTGGGCGCTCTGGCTGTCAAGCTTGCCCTCGCCGGTCAAGCACAGGTCCGCGCTCCCGAGCCGCTCGCGCAGCCTGGCGGCGTCCATGACGATTTCGACCCCTCGCATCAGGCGAGCGCCGGCAAACGCGACCAACCCTCCGCCAAGCCCCCCGGCCGCGCCCGCCCCCTTGAGATCGCGGATCGAGACCCCCAGGTCGCGCTCGACGATCGAGGCGAAGTGGGCGAGGTTATGATCGAGCATCGGCGCCGTCGCGGGCGTGACCCCTTTTTGCGGGCCAAAGACCCGCGTCGCCCCGTTGTCGCCACACAGTGGGTTGTCGACGTCGCACGCCACGATAATCTCGAGTCCGCCAAGCTCGGGACGGGCGCTCGCGCGGTCAATTCCCGCGAGCTTGCCGAGAGCGCCTCCACCAGGCTCGAGCTCGAGTCCCCCGGCATCCAGCAATCGAAAGCCCAGCGCCTGGCCGAATCCGGCCCCCGCGTCGTTGGTGGCGCTACCCCCGATGCCCATGATCACCCGCCGCGCCCCCGCCGCGATCGCGGCCAGGAGCAGCTCACCCGTGCCAAACGTCGTCGCCCTGACCGGGTCGCGCATGGGGTGGGGGACGAGCGCCAGGCCCGAAGCCTGGGCCATCTCGACCACCGCTGTCGAGCCACCATCGAGAAGGCCAAATCTGGCTTTCACGGGGCGTCCCATGGGTCCTCGGGCGTCGATTTCGCGGATCTCGCCCCCGGCCGCCTCGACCAGGGCCTCGACCGTCCCCTCGCCGCCATCGGCCATCGGAACCAGGTCGACGGTCGCCCCAGGCGCGGCCAAAAGCACGCCACGAGCCATCGCCTGGGCCGCCTGCTTCGCCGTCAAACTGCCACGGAATTTGTCAGGCGCGATCACGATTTTCAGGGGATTGCTCATGCTTTCCAGGGTGTGAGATCACGC
>JAKBAP010000003.1 GCA_021808995.1 Planctomycetota bacterium
GCTGCTTCCTCCCGACACGCGGACGCCCCAGCTCGCGGCCGAGTCCCTCACCCGCCCCGCCGAAACAACGGCGATCGCACGCTGGGCGCGAGTGCTCGACCCCGAGCCGGTGGCCGAGGCGTTTCTGAACGGGATCGCGGCCGGGCGGTTTCTCGTGATCCCTGGCTGGGACGCCTGGTTCTCGTACCAGCTCGCTCGCCACCTCCCGGGACCGACCCGATGGTTTCTCGACCGCGTCGTGAAACGAACACGAGGCCGAATGAACAGGAAATGAGTCTGGTTCCTTCGCGAGTCACGAATGCAATCGGGTCATGGACGGTCGCCCTGGTCACCGAGCGATCCATTTCTAGCTCGGGGTTCGGAACCTCAAGGCGGCGGTTTTTTAGAGAATCCCGACGAGATCGGCGGGAGAATCGGCAAGGATCCGAGCTCCAGCGGTCCTGAGCTCCTCCAAGTCGCCGTAGCCATAGGTCACCCCCACGATGGCCAGGCCGCATGCGAGCGCTCCCGCCACGTCGTAACGCCGATCACCGACCACGACCGTCTCGCTGGGATCGAGGCGATGCTCGTCGAGAACCTCGCGGAAGAGATCAGCCTTGTCATGACCCTGGTCGCCGGGAGTGGCCCCATGGATGGCGGAGAGATGGCGAGAGAGACCAAAATGGCCCAGGATCGTTCGCGCGAAAGGGGTGAGCTTCGAGGTGCCGACAAAAAGCGTGCGCCCCCGCGAATTCAAGTTCACGAGCAAGTCCATGATCCCGCCGTAGGGCTGGGCGTCATACAGACCAACCTTCGCATAGTATTCACGATAGTAGAGGGCGGCCAGGCCGACCCGATCGTCCGAATGCGGGGCCAGCAGGTCGCGCATGACGGTCTCGAGCGGCGGCCCGATCACCCAGTTCAGACCGACGGGATCAGGGACCGGGAGCTCGAGCCGGGCCATGGCATGCGCGATACCAGCGAAGATCCCCGGTCGTGAATCGATCAGGGTGCCGTCGAGGTCGAAGATGATATTGCGCATGCCGATCCTGGCCCAGCTCCATCAATCACCAGCCCGTGACCGGTCCTGGCAACCACGCGCGACGATCACGGCCGCGACCCAAGAATGGGGACCGATGCCCCCTGAGAGCCAGAGCCGACGCGCCAAGCACGATCACGAGCCCGCTCATCGTACCCGGTTCGGCCGTGGTTTGCTCGTCCGTTGGCCGGGCCGGCGCGGGCGGGGCCGGCGCGGGCGGGGTCGATTGGCTTTCGACGTTGGGCGAGGAGACAGGGGCATCGTTCCTCGGCGCGAGAGGCGGTTGCGACGTGGTGGGGGGCGCGACGGCGTCTGGGCCCCGGGACGGCTTGGCCTCGGTGCTCGGCTCCTCGTGGACAACCCCACCTCTGGATTCCGAGGCATCGAGCACGAGGTTTGAGACCGTCGTCTTCTCGCGTGTCAGCCGGCCCGATTCGAGCGAAGCCATCGGTGCCTGTCCAACGGCCGTCGTCGAGGCCGGCGCGGACTCCGCCGCGAGCGACGCCGATTGCGACGCGACCACGACCGATGAGGACGACCCGGCGGACGCCGATGAAGCCGGGGCGGCCGGGGACGCGACCACCACGGCCGTGGTCGTGATCGAGGTCGCGGAGACCGTCGCCGTCGTGATCGCGGAGACCGTCGCCGTCGTCGGACTGATCGGCGAATTCGTCGGCGTGGGGGCCGACGTGCCGGAAGCGTCGACGTCCCGATGCCCATGGCCGGTCGTGACCGTCGCGGCGGTGACGACCGCGACATTCGTCGGCGACGATACCCCACTCGCCGACAAGAGACCGGCGACCACCAGATTCGCCCTCGGGCTGCCCAGTCCGGTCACCAGATCGTAACCTGGGGTCGCGAAGTAGCCGTTGTAGCCAGTCGTGATATCGTGAAAATCGCTGCTGGGAAGGTTATAGAGAGCCGTCGAGAGCTGGTTGGTCGAGAGCGTCCCCTTGCCCGCGGCCGCGAGCCCCTGATCGGTGATCGCGACCAGCCCGGCCCAGGCCGGCGCGGCCGCGCTGGTGCCACCGACATCAAACCAGCCCGACTGACCGCTGTAAGAGACCGAGTCATAGACCGCGACCCCCGTGTTGGGGTCGGCGTTAAAGGAAACGTCGGGCGTGGTCCGAACGCCATAGTTGAGCCCAACCGCCTGCTGGGCCGCCACCTGATACGCCGGTGCCGGCTCGTAGAAATAGAAACCATTGTCGGTTCCGCTGAACCCCCCCGTGCTGCCGCTCCATCCCGTCTCGGAGCCGTACGTGTTATTGGTGCCCAGGGTCAGCGAGGTCCCCCCCACCGCGAGCACGTTGGGCGAGACCGAAGGATACATCGGACCCGACCACGCCCCCGAATCACCCGACGAGGCGACATAGGTGATATTCGTATGCCCCACGGGGGTGGTGAAGAGGCTATCCAGGTTCCATTGGCCCCAGAATTCCGGGGTGCCCCAGCTCATCGAGACCACGCCGACGCCGGGCGTCTGGCTGGCGGCGCTGACCGCTCCAAACAACGACGTCAGCGACGACGAGGCCGCTTCAACCAGAACGAGCTTGGCCTTGGGCGCCAGGGCATGGGCCCATTCCACGTCAAGCGAGGTTTCCAGCGCCCAAGAGGCGTTGGTCGAGGTTGCGCCCAGGTTTTGGACCGTGAATGAAGGGGGCGCGGACAGGCCGTACTGGCTGTCGAATTTCGCCAGGTCGGCGACGATGTTGGGATCGTTATACGCGTCGACGATGGCGATCGTCTGACCCGCCCCGTTCCCGGTAACTCCGCCCGCCAGTTGAATCTGGTTCACGCCGTACGCCGTCTGGATCTGGCTGGGCGAAAACCCGGTCGGTCCCAGGGACGCCATCGGAATCAGCGTAAGATTGGTCTGAGCGGTCAACTGGGATAAATCGGGCGCGGCGACCGAGGTCGCGAGCAGTTGCCTGGTTTCGAGGGCTTCCAGTGCCAGAATCGATCGCGATCCGCGCCGTCTCGCCGGACGGCCCTTGCCATGATGTCTCCGCGCGGGAGCAAGACTCAGCATGTTCCACCTCAACAAGGGTGCTAATCAGGGTGCCGAGGGATGACCAATTCAATGAAGAGTCACAACGGAGGAAGATCTCCTCAAGAACGTATTCGGAAACACTCCCCCACGGCCGACGCACTCGATCTTGGTTTTTCTTGAATCGTAGGACGCGGCGGCCAGGAAGCGGCCGCGAGACGGCGTTTTTTTCACCGGTCGCGATCAAGAAACCGCCGAGTGGTGGTCGACCCTACTCGACCGTGACATGCGAAGATCTCTCCTGGAAAACCAGTTACGTCATGCGTGTTGGCACGGAACGGAAATTGCCATTGAAGTCCCGGCTCTAGACACGACCGACCCCGTTTCCGAGCAAAGGTGGGAGAATTCGGCATGAGGGCTGTTCGCGAGGGTTTCACGCTGATCGAACTGCTGGTGGTGATCGCGATTATCGCGGTCTTGATCGCGCTTTTGCTGCCCGCGGTCCAGGCGGCGAGGGAGGCCGCTCGGCGAGCGGCCTGCGTGAACAACCTCAAGCAAATGGGTATCGCGCTTCACAACTATCACGACGAGGTCCTGGCCTTTCCGCCGGGCTATATCGCGGCCAGCCGGTTCATCGACGGCGAAACCGACACCGCCCCAGGCTGGAGCTGGGCATCCATGATTCTGCCGGCGCTCGACCAGGCACCGCTCTATGCCGCGCTCAATGTCCTCTTGCCCGTGCAGGCGCTCGCGAACACGACAGGGACGAGCGTCCTGTTGAGTACTTATCTTTGCCCCTCGGATTCGGCGGCGACAGCGCCCTTCACGGTGTATGACGGACTGGGCGATCCGATCGCGATCGTCGCCCCGAGCTCCTATGCCGGCGGCGTTGGCGACGACCCCTCGGATGTCGCCCTGGGGCTTAACAACAACGGCATCGGCCGCGGGCTCTTTTTTCGCGATAGCGCGATCCGCATCGCCGCGATCACCGATGGGACGAGCCAGACGGTCATGATCCTCGAACGCGCGTGGGGCGTGACGGAGGGGACATGGACCGGCGCGATCGCCGGGGGGATGGTCACAAGGGGTCCGTTCAACCCGACGCCGATCTCGGCCAATCCGACCTATCTGGCCCCTTGCCTGGTGCTCGCCCACTGCAATCAGCTCAATTCCAACTCCGACGCCGACAGCGGGCTCGATGACGGATCGAGCTTCCATCCCGGCGGGGCCAACATCCTCTTCGCCGACGGCTCGGTCCACTTCATCAAGAGCATCCCCCGGAGCGTCGTCGGGATCAACCCAAATGGAACCACGCAATATACCCCGGCCAGCATGATCTGGCAGGCGCTCGGCACCCGCGCGGGGGGCGAGGTCGTGAGCGCGGATTCGTATTGATTTCCCCGGCCGGCCACTCTCGAGGATCGTATGTCCATGAAATGCCCTCGACCCTGGATTCGTGTCGCGCTGCTTGTTTTGACGCACTCACTCCTGGAAGGATGCGCGAACCACGAACCCATCGCGATCAAGGCCGGCGGTCGGGACGTGGCCGCGTGGATCGCCGACCTCGATCACCGCGATCCGCGGGTAAGGCGTCAGGCGGTTCTCAAGCTCGGAAACATCCTCGACGCCGATCCCGCCGTCGCCCCGGCCCTCGCCGGAGCGCTCCGCGACCGAGACCCCATCGTCCGCCGCGACGCGATCTTCGCCGTGGTGAAGCTCAAGTCCCCCACCCCCGCCATTCTCGATCAGGTCTCCCGGATCGCGGAGAGCGATCACGACCCCAAGCTCCGAGACATTGCCACCCGGGCGCTCGAAAAGCTCAAGAACGAGCGGTAACCTCCCTGACGTGGTAAGGTCGCGACGACTCGCGGAGGCTTCCGATATGGACATAGCCTCTTTAAGATTGGTAATTTAGGTCGATCCCTGGAGACATGATCAAGCCCCATGAGAGGCAACCCGAATGGGCTGGTCGATACGCGGGCAGATTCTGGTTCCGCTCGTGGGCATTCAGGTGGTGGCCGTCATGGCGGCCTCGCTCGCGACCGCCTCGCTGGCCGCGCGCAGGGTCGAGGGCGAGATCATCGCTCGGTTGAACGACGTCCTGGAGACGGTCGGGCAGGGAGGGTTTCCACACACCCTCGCCGTGCTCGGAAAGATGCGCAAGCTGTCGGGCGCTCATTTTTTGACGCTCGGCGACACGGGGAAGCTCGCCGAGTCGACGCTCGCGGGGTTAACCGAGCTGCCCGAGTCGCTCGCCAGTCTCACGCCGAGGCGGCGCATGGAGTCACTCGATCGGGATTCGGCCATCGAGGTCCAGGGCACGCGATACTTCGCGGTTCGGCTCGATTCATGGGCTGGCGGCGGGGACGAATCGGTTCTGATTCTCTACCCCGAGACGACCATCCAGGAAGCCAGGCGCGAGGCCGCGACCCCTCCCCTGGTGCTCGGAACCGGGGCGCTTGCGCTCATGATCGTGGTGACGAGCTGGATCGCCCACCGGATGAGTCAGCGCATCGGTCGAATGCGCGGCCAGGTCGCGCGAATCGCCGCCGGCGACTTTCAGGACGTGGCGATCGACGCGGATCACCCGGGTGACGAAGTCGACGAGCTCGCCGGGTCAATCAATCAAATGCGCGCGGAGTTACGTGAAATGCGGCGGGGCATTGAGCGAACCGAGCGAGCCCGGCTGCTGGCCCAGGTCGCGGCGGGATTCGCGCACCAGCTTCGAAATTCGCTCTCGGGGTCCCGGATGTGCCTCCAGCTCTATCTGAGACGGCATCCCGACGCGGCGGCCGACCCCTCGATCCAGGTCGCGCTGCGCCAGCTTGAGATGACCGAGGAACAAATGAAAGCCCTGCTTCTCGTCGGCAGGGTCGAGGAGGGCCCCGCCGCCCCGTGCGATCTTGATCGGCTGCTCGACGAGGTCGAGGCGTTCGTCGAGCCTTCCTGTCGTCATGCTCGGGTCGACCTCACGCGCGGGGGCTCGTCGTCCGATCAGCCGCGGCTGATCCTGGCCGATCGGTCCAACCTGCGCGGAGCGATCCTGAATCTCACCCTCAACGCGATCGAGGCGGCGGGGGTCGGGGGATGGGTACGGCTCCAGTCCGGCGAATGTGACGAGGAACTGGCGATCGAGGTGATCGACGGCGGCCCCGGCCCACCCCTGGAACTGGCCGACCGCCTCTGCGAGCCGTTCGTGACCAGCAAGCCCGAAGGGGCAGGGCTCGGCCTTGCCCTGGCAAGCCGGGTCGCCACCAGCCACGGAGGCCGTCTGACCTGGTCGCGGGAACAGGGAGAAACCCGGTTTCGCATGAGCCTGCCCCGACTGGTGAGCATCCCTGGAGTCGCCCCGTGAGCGAGATTCTGATCGTCGACGATGAAGCCAGCATCTGCTGGGCACTTGGCGAGGCACTCCGGGACGAGGGCCATCGGGTCCAGACCGCCGCGTCGGCCGAGGAGGGTCTCGAGGCCGCCGTATCGAGACGGTTCGACGCCGTCGTGCTCGATGTCCGACTCCCCGGCATGGACGGGCTTGAGGCGATGGGGGCCTTTCGCGAGCGGCTCGCGGGAGTGCCCATCATTGTGATCACCGCCTTCGGCAGTCTCGAGACAGCCGTCCGCGCCGTCACGGCCGGTGCCTACGATTACCTGATCAAGCCCTTCGATCTGGACCAGGCCGCCGAGGTGATCAATCGGGCACTCGAAGCCCCCGTCGCGCCAGCACCCGCCCCCTCCCCGAGCGACCCGGGCGAGGCCCTGATTGGTCAATCCCCGGCGATGCAACGGCTCTATCGGGCGATCGCCCTGGTCGCGCCCACCGAGGTCTCCGTCCTGATCACCGGCGAGAGCGGCACGGGCAAGGAGCTGGTCGCGCGCGCCATCCACCGCAACGGAGCGCGGAAGGACGGACCATTCACGCCCGTCTGCCTGTCAGCCCTGAGTCCCAGCTTGATCGAGAGCGAGCTGTTCGGGCATGTCCGTGGGGCGTTCACCGGCGCGGGGGGCGATCGCCAGGGGCTTCTGGAGCTCTCGTCCGGGGGCAGCGTGCTCCTGGACGAGATCGGCGATACGCCCCCCCAGCTCCAGGTCAAACTGCTCCGCGTCCTCGAACAACGCGAGGCGACCCCTGTCGGCGGCGCTCGGCCTCGGGCGATTGACGTTCGGGTCATCGCCGCGACCAATCGTCCACTCGAGGAGCTCATGGCCGAGGGGGAATTTCGCGAGGATCTCTTCTTTCGGCTGGGCGTTTTTCAGATCCATCTCCCTCCCCTGCGCGACCGTCGCGAAGACATCCCAGCGCTGGCGCGGCATTTCCTGGCACGATTCCAGGGAGGGCGCGCGGCCCATTCCACGCTCTCCGAGCCGGTCGTCCAGGAATTGCGATCGCGATCCTGGTCGGGAAACGTCCGCGAGCTACGAAATACCATCGAGCACGCGGCAATCGTGGCCCGGGGCCGAGCCATCCTGCCCTCGGACCTACCCCCACCCCAGCCCAGCTCCAAGGCCCCGGCGACCACCGAGGCTCGGATCCAGGATCAGCTCGCCGCCTGGACTCGTCAGGCAAGGCGCTCGCCCACCCCAGAAGCCGAAGGCTCGCTCCACGACCGATTCCTCGAGCTCACCGAGCCCCCCCTCTTGCGGTCACTGCTCGAGGAGTGCGCGGGCAACCGCGCCGCGGCGGCCCAGATCCTGGGCATCCACCGGGGCACGCTCCGCGAAAAACTCCGGAAATATGGGATCGAATGAGCCGCGGACTCGCCCAAAACCTCCCACCACCACGCTCGCGGTGTGAATCCTCCACGTCACTTGACAGAGAATCTCGAGAATCGTATCGTTGGGCCTACTGAGACTGAGTCTCAATCCTAACAAGGTGCCGATCGCTCTGGTGTTGGTCCCACCGGCGCTGATCATGCCCTTGAGCTTGGCGATCCCCCTGATGTGTCTGATGATTGATCGATTTCGCGATCTTGTCGCCGCGAACGCACGGACTTGCGACTCTGTAAAGACAGTTCTCAATAGTGGTTGTGTCACGGGTCCCGGTGATTCACGGCCACCTGGCCAGGGACCGAGCGACGGCGCGACCGCGCGAGGGGACACGCCGCCGATCGGCTCGGCGGTCGTGGGACCATCCCTTGCCGGCGCGCCGTCCTCGGATGAGATCGAGTCTCAAAACCCGGCCCCTGGATTGCATGGATGCCCACGAGGGAATGCGTGTGTGCGTCGTTGCCGGCGATGCCGGGGGTTCACACTCATCGAGCTGTTGGTGGTGGTCGCGATCGTGGCGGTTTTGATTGCGCTCCTTTTACCGGCGGTGCAAGCCGCCCGTGAGGCGGCCCGCCGGATCCAGTGCGTCACCAATCTCAAGCAGCTTGGCCTGGGACTCCAATCGTATCATGACTCGGCGGGATGCTTTCCCATGGGCTATTGTGCCGGCCGGCCCTTCCGGGATGGAGCGACCGAAACCTCGCCAGGCTGGAGCTGGGCTTGCATGATCCTGCCCCAGATGGAGCAAGGGCCGGTTTATAGTGCCCTGAACTTCCATTTGGCCGTTGAGAACCCGGCGAATACAACGACGATTCGGTCCTTGCTGGGAGCATTCGTCTGTCCGTCGGACCAGACACAGGGCCCGTTCGCGGTCAGGAACCGAACCGGGGTGATCCTTGCGACCGCGGCACCGGCAAGCTACGCGGCCTGCGTCGGAGGGAACGAGACGGACACGGCCACCGGGATCAACGACGATGGGCAGGGGACTGGCATCTTTTATCGCAACAGCCGGACTCGGCTCGCGGACGTGATCGACGGCACGAGCTCGACGATCCTGCTTGTCGAGCGCGCCTGGGCAAACGCCAATGGAATCTGGGCGGGGGCGATTGAAAATGGAGTGATCGCGCGTGGCCCCTCCAATCGGTGCCCCACGACGGGGGCGATGAGCGATCCCGCCGCGACCCTAGTGCAAGCGCACTGCCACCTGATCAATACCAACTCGGACCCCGACGGAGGGCTTGACGATTGCTCAAGTTTTCATCCTGGGGGGGCGAATTTTGTCTTCGCCGATGGGTCGGTTCACTTCCTCAAGACGATCCTCGCCGACGGAGGCTCGACCTCACTGGGAGCACCGATTTTTTCGCGAGCGGAATTGGTTTTCCAGGCACTTGCGACCCGCGCGCGGGGCGAAATCTTCACGGCCGATGCCTATTAGGGCGACCAACCGAGTGGCTGCCCGGAGCGCCCCGCGACGCTCCGGGCACTGGCCGTGAAACGGGTGCGATCTCGATCAAGCGTGGATCGAGAAGCCCTTGCGGTAGTGACGACGGATGTACTGGTCGGCGGAAGGCAGGTTCTTGGCCTTCATGCCGGCCGCGTCCCATTCGATGGCCGTCCCGGCCTTGAGCGCGACGACGCCCAGGAGCACCGTCTCGGTGAGACGCCCGGAGTATTCGAAATTCGACAGGGCCTTCTTGGGATCGTTGGCCTTGATCGCGTCGACGAACTCGGTGAAGTGACCCGGCGAGCGGGGAAGGGTTCGCTCGGGCCGCTTGATGTCGGTGAACTTACCCTTCGGCAACAACACATGCTCCGCGCCGTAGTCGTTTTGCGAGAAAAACGAGCCCTTCTCGCCGACCAACAGCAGTCCGCTGCCTGATGCCTTCTCGCCGTGGAGCAGGTCGCGGTAAGCGCGTTTGCTCTCGGGGAGTTTATCGCCGCCATCGTACCAGGTGAGGCTCAGCGGCGCGCGGCCGTTTCGCGCTCCGAAGTGGGTGCGGATGATCGACCAGGCGGGGTAGGTCTCATGGTCGACGATTCCCGAGGTGTCGACGACCTCGACCGATTCGGCGTCAAACAGTTCGAGCCCCATCGCCGCCACGTTGATGGTGTGGCAGGCCATGTCGCCCAGGGCACCGGTGCCGAAATCGAGCCAACCGCGCCAATTGAACGGATGGTACGCGGGGTTGTAGGGTCGGTCGTGAGCGGCCCCCAGCCATTCGGTCCAGCGGACGCTGTTGGGAATCCCGGGGGTGTCCTTCGGCCGGCCAATCCCCTGGGGCCAGATGGGGCGGTTGGTCCAGACGTGGATTTCCTTGATGGGCCCCAGCATCCCCGAGCGGATCAGCTCGACGCCGCTCCGGAAGCCGTTTTCGGCGGTACCCTGGTTGCCCATCTGGGTGCAGAGCTTTTTCTCGGCGGCGAGGGTGCGCATCAATCGCGCTTCCTCGATCGACCACGTCAGCGGCTTCTGGCAAAAGCAATGCTTGCCCATCCGCATCGCCATCACGCTGGCCGGAGCGTGGGTGTGGTCGGGAGTGCTGACGGTGACGGCGTCGATCTTGTCGCCCATCTCCTCGAGCATCTTGCGATAGTCAAAGTATTTCTTGGCCTTGGGGTAATCCTTGGCCATCTTGTCGAGGGTGTTGCTGTCGATATCGCACAAGGCGACGATCTCGCCGTGCTTGCCGGCCGCGTGGGTGTCGCTATCTCCCTTGCCGCCGACGCCAATGCAGGCGAACTGAACCCGCTCGTTCGGCGACGGCTTCAGCGAGCGGGCGAACGCGGGCGCTCCTCCCATCCACATCGTCCCCGCCCCCGCGAGCGCCGACTGCCTCATGAAATGACGACGATCCATGATCATAAACCCCCTGGTTGGACCTCTCGCCGGCACACACGCGCCGGCCTAATGCCGCACGACCGCCAATCCAACGATCACCCTCGCGATCGTTCAACAACGGTTATACATCAAGCATGACCGACCCGTGTGGTCTTGGCAACCCTTTGCTCCGGTGCCAGGGGCGGACGGTGGGGCGGAAGTGCCTGAATGAATCCCGCTCGCATCATTCCTGGCGGGGTTTCCCAGGTCGCGGCTGGGGATTTCGCGTCATGGGTTCTCGGTCGGCGCGACCAGCGACCTGAGAAACGCGGCCCGTTGGCGCTTGCGTCGCGAGGGGAGATCCCCATACCGCCGCGCCGAGCTCGCCCCCTGGCCGCCATGCGGCGTGATGGCCTGTTCGAGACTCCCGGCCCGTCCATCGTGCGGATAGGGGCTGAGTCGCGTAGTCCCCAGAGGGGCGGTGTTCGCCATTCGCGGATCGATCCTACGCCCGCGCGTGCCCTTTCCGCCGCCACATCGTTCCTCGGCCGGTCTGGGTCGCTCACGAGGACGGCGTAGGCATCGGCGTCCGCCAGTCCTTGACCCATGTCGTGGAGCAGCAGGTCACTAGAGATCCCCTTGACCTTTCCCAGCTCCGGGAGATGGCACTTCGCGCTGCCGATCGACTTGAAGAGCTCTCGGCCCGGGAGGTGGCGGCCGGCCGGGAATTCGGGGAGTCGACGAATCCGAAGTCACCTCGTGGCCGCCAACGGAGAGATGTCCTAGGTTGAACGACGGAAGACCCGTTGTCGAGGATCGCCAGGCTCGCGACTCTTGGGACCACCCGATGATGACATCCATCAAGTCGACGCTCTTGAACGCTAGGGTCCTCCATGAGGCGGGCGACTTCGCCGGGGCGGAGCGTGACTATCGTCGAACTCTCGTCGGCGATTCGAGCCTGGCGGAGGTCTGGTATCTCCTCGGCAGGACTTGCCATTCGCTTGGCAAGCCCGACCAGGCGGTCGCGAGCTATCAGCGGGCTCTCGCGCTTCGGCCAGACCTGGCGGAGGCAAGATCGAACCTTGGGATCGCGCTGGCCAGCCTTGGCCGCGTCCCGGAGGCGATGGAATGTTATCGTGAGGCAATCCGCCTTCGGCCCGATTACGCGGAGGCGCACAACAACCTGGGGAACTCCCTCGATTTCGTGGGTCTAAGCCGCGAGGCCGTCGTCAGCCTGCGGCAAGCGATCCGCTTACGACCTCACTTTTTCGAGGCCTATAACAACCTGGGCATCGTCCTCAAGAAGCTTGGCGAGTGGGATCAGGCGGTGGCCTGTCTCCTTGAGGCGATTCGCCTCAAACCCGACTCGGCCGAGGCCCACGGCAACCTGGGAATCGCCCTGAGCGAGATTGGGAAGGACGCCGAGGCGATCGCCGCTTACGAACGAGCCCTCTCGTTGAAGCCCGATCACGTGCCCGCGCTCCTCGGCCGGGGCAAGATCCTCGCCAATCGTGGCGATCTCGAAGGGGCGGAACGGGGCTATCGCGAGTCCCTTCAGATCAGCCCCGACTCCAGCGAACTCTGGGGCGGACTCGGATTCATCCTCTGCGAGCAAGGACGACTGACCGAGGGACTCGACGCCTACCGCGTGGCGATTCGTCTCAAGCCCGACTCCCCGCCGACCTGGAGCAACTTTCTCTTCCACCGAAACTACGACCCAGAGGCCCACCCCTCCACCTTGCGAGACGAACATCGTCAATGGGGGGAGCTCCTGGGTCGGCCGGCCTCGGCCCCGACCTTCCACAACGTTCACAAATCGGAGTCTCGGCCACTTCGCGTGGGATACGTCTCACCCGATTTTCGACACCACGCGGTGGCTTCGTTCCTCGAGCCGATCCTGGCCAATCACGATCGCGGGCGGGTCACCGTGTTTTGCTATTCCGACGTCGCCTCTCCCGACGCCACGACCGCCAGACTTCGGGCTTATGCCGATTTCTGGCGCGAGACCCGGTTTCTCACCGATCATGAGGTCGCGGGGCTCATCCGGCGGGACCAGATCGACATCCTCGTCGACCTCGCTGGTCACACAGCCCATAACCGGCTCGCCGTCTTCGCCCAGCGGCCCGCCCCCGTGGAAATCACCTATCTGGGATACCCCTCCACGACCGGACTCCGAACGATCGACGCCATGATTACCGACGATGTGATCGATCCCATCGATCGCCCAACCTGGTCAACCGAGGAACCACTCCGTGTTCCGGGGACCTTCTGCTGTTTCGCGCCCCCGGCCGAGGCAGGCGAGATTTCTCCATTGCCGCTCCTGAAAAACGGGTTCCCGACCTTCGGCTCGTTTCACAAAGTGCCAAAGCTCAATCCCAAGGTCATCGACCTGTGGTCGAAACTACTCCTCGCGATCCCCAACTCGCGACTGGTCCTCGTCCGCGACCTTCTGAAAGGACGGATCGGGCGCGAAATCCTCGCGTCGTTCCAGGCCAGGGAAGTCGACCCCGCTCGGATCGAGCTCCGCGACGACTGGAACACACGCAACCATTGGAGCCATTACTCGGCGATCGACTTGGCCCTCGATACCTTTCCCTGGTCCGGTCATACGACCGCCTGTGAATCCCTCTGGATGGGCGTTCCGGTCGTGACCTTGATGGGCGATCGTCGGTCCTCCCGTTTGACCGCCAGCGTCCTGAAGGCGATGAATCTGACCGATCTGATCGCCGAGACCCCGGAGCAATACATTGAAATCGCCAGCCGATGGGTCGCGGATCCCGCCAGGCTCGCTCAATGGAGAATCGAACAACGCGGCCTCATGAGGACATCCCGACTTTGCGATGGGCAGACGTTCACAAAGGAACTGGAATCGGCCTTCGAATCGCTCTGGAGCCTGCGCGGGCAAGCGAGCATAAGCACATTGTCCTCGGAGCCGATGGGCTCACCAAACGACTGTTGACCTTCCGGCTCTAGGGTCCGCCGGTCTTCGTCTGACCGCCGATGCGGATGGCGGCGACGCGATGGTCGGGAGTCTGGACGAGGAGCGGGAGGCCCTGACGGGGATCGTTTCGACGGACAGCGTTTTCGAGTTCGGCCAGATTCGCCACTCGTTCCTTCCCGACGCCCAGGATGAGCATCCGCGGGCGTAGGCCGGCTCGAAAGGCTGGGCTACCGACGATCACCTGGTCGATCTCGACCGCGGCGGACTCGGAGCCTTCGGCTGGCCGCTCCTTGAGGCTTAATCCGAGCGAGGGGATGACCTCGGGCGCGGGAGGGAGTTCGCTCACGGTCACGAGCGACTGATGAACCTGGCCGTCGCGATAATACTCAAGCGGTACGCGAGAACCGACTTCCTGCCCGATGGTCAAGATGCGCAGGCTCGCGGGATCGGTGACGGATTTCTCGCCAAGCTTGACAATCACGTCGCCCACCATGAGCCCGGCTTGCTCGGCTGGGCCGCCGGGTTGGATCTCGATGATCTGGGTGCCGTCGTTGTTCGGGAGCTTCAACTGTCGTGCCAATTCCGGGGTGACAGCCTGGATCTTGACCCCAAGATAGCCGCGCACGACGCGCCCTTCCTTGATCAGGCTCTCGGCGACCTTACGAGCCAGCGACGAGGGGATGGCGAGCCCGATCCCCTCGTAGGCCCCGGTCTGGGTGATGATGGCGGTGTTGATGCCGATCACCTTGCCGGCAAGGTTGATCAGGGGACCGCCGGAATTGCCGGGGTTGATGGCCGCGTCGGTCTGGATGTAAGACTCGTATTCCGAGATCCGGACGTCATTGCGCTCGGTGGCCGAGACGATGCCCGCGGTCACGGAATGGTCGAAGCCCATCGGGCTGCCGATGGCCAGGACCCAATCGCCGATGTCGAGCTTGTCGGAATCGCCCCACTCAGCCTGGACCTTGAGCTCGCTCTTGACCTTGATCACCGCGATGTCGACCTTGGGATCCACGCCGACCAACCGGGCCAGCACGTCCTCGCCCCGGCCCAGCCGGACGACGATCCGATCCGCGTCCTTCACGACATGGTAATTGGTGACGATGTACCCCTTGGCCTTGTCGATGATCACGCCGGAGCCAAGCTCGATCCCCTGAAATCCAGGCGTCATGCCGAATCTCCCACCCCCCGCCGTGAGTCCCGGATCGTCCTCCCCGACCTTGCGAAGGCGCTGGGATTGAATGTTGACGACGGCCGGCGAGACCGCGGCCGTCGCCATGCGAAAGAGCTCGCCGGCGCGATCCACGATGCCGGCCTTGTCGAGCTTGGCCAGGGCCTCCGAGGCGGCCCGCGCCCGACCCGCTTCCCAGGCGTAGCCCGTTCGGTCGGCGACATAGGGAACGCCATAAACCACGAGGGTCGCGAGAGTAAGAACCGAAAGCACAAGGAGAAACCCCTTGCGAACCGGCGGGGTCGCGGGACGTGGAGGGGGCTCGTCAAAATCGAGATCCTCGGGTTCCAACGAGTCCATGAGACTAGGGCTCCGGCGGTTAATCGCCTCGTGAGGCATGATCAAGATCGAGCGCGGACCGCGACGAGGTCTCGCCCGGATTTCACGCCAGTATTTCCATTTTGGACCATGGGCATGGTGAAATCAATGAAACCGACCAAACTCGAGGAGCGAGTCAGTCCAGAATCCTTGGCCGATGCCGACGACCGACCTTGCAAAGGGCTCGACGTCCGCGATCGCGACTTCAGGCGAGAGATCATCCATGTGTGGGATCGCGGGGTTTGTGAATCCAGGGGGTTTGCCGGCGGATCGGGGGTTGATCGAGCGGATGACGGCCACGCTCTCGCATCGCGGTCCCGACGGGGACGGCTTTCATGTGGAGGGGCCGGTCGCTCTGGGGCATCGGCGGCTCTCGATCATCGACGTCGACGGGGGCGCTCAGCCCATGGCCAACGAGGACGGCACGATCTGGACGAGCTATAACGGCGAGATCTATAACGAGATCGAGCTCCGCCAGGAGCTCGAGTCCAAGGGCCACCGTTATCAGACAGTCTGCGACACCGAGAGCCTGGTCCATCTTTATGAAGAGGACGAGCTCGATCTGTTCGCCCGGCTCAACGGCATGTTCGCGGTGGCGATCTGGGATCGCCGGCGAGCGCGCCTGGTCCTGGCCCGCGACCGGATGGGGCAAAAGCCGCTCTACTACGCGAGCCTGCCGGGAGGTGGGCTTGCGTTTGGCTCCGAGGCCAAGGCGGTCCTGGCCCATCCCGAGGTCGACCGAGCACTCGACCACGACAGCCTGGCACGCTATCTGTTTTACGAATATGTCCCCGCCCCTTATTCGATTTTTCGGGGCGTCCGGAAGCTTCCGGCTGGGCACGGGCTGGTCTGGGAGGATGGCCGAACAAGGATCTGGAGGTATTGGGATCCGCGCCTTCCTGGCCGTGATGATCGGTCGTTAGAGCAGGTGGCGAGTCGATTTTGGGGCGATTTTCGGGGGTCGGTGGCCCGCCATCGGCGTTCGGACGTGCCGATCGGGGTGTTTCTGTCGGGGGGGCTCGACTCGTCGAGCGTGGCGGCCGCTCTTTGCCAGGTCGAATCGGCCCAGGACGTGCGGACGTTCTCGATTGGATTCGAGGACCCCAGCTTTGACGAGAGCGGTCCCGCCCGGACGGTCGCGGCATTCCTGGGAACCGAGCATCACGAGCAAACCTTCTCGGTCAGGACAGTCCATGAGCTCTTGCCGGAGGTCGCGAGCTGGCTTGATGAGCCGTTTGGGGACGCGTCGATCTTGCCGACGCATCTGCTCTGTCGCTTTGCTCGTGGCGAGGTCAAGGTCGTGCTGGGAGGGGACGGCGCGGACGAACTGCTGGCGGGCTATCCCACGTTCAAGGCTCACGCCGCGGCGGGGGTCTTTCGCCGACTGCCGAGGTTTGCCCAGTCGCTCGCTGGCCTGGCAACGCGCGGGCTGCCTGTTGACTTTCGCAATTTTTCGCTCGATTTCAAGGTCAAGCAGTTTCTCAAGGGGGCGGCCGAGCCGCTTTCGCTTGCCCATCAGCGCTGGCTGGGCTCGTTCACCGGCGCGGAGCTCGGCCGGCTGATGTTGGGGGGCGATGTCCTGGATGTCGAGCGCGAACACTTGGAGCGGGCGGCCACGATCGCGCCCCACGCCGACCCACTCGCGAGGGCGCTTCGGCTCTATCAAGACACCTATCTGCCGGAGGACATCCTCACCAAGGTCGACCGCGCGGGCATGGCCTGCGGGCTCGAGGTCCGGGCGCCCTTTCTCGACGCCGGGCTGGTCGATTGGGTCCAGACCCTTCCGTCGGCCTATAAAATGCATCTGGGCTCGACCAAGCGATTGCTTCGGGCGGCGGTCGCCGCCCGGTTGCCGTCATCGACCTTGGCCCGGGCCAAGAAGGGCTTTGGGATGCCGGTCGGGACCTGGCTACGGGGGCCGCTTCGGCCGTTGCTCATGGAGTTGCTCGGTCCCGATCGGATCCGCCGCCAGGGGCTCTTTCGCCCCGAGGAAATCGCCCGCCTGATCGCCGAGCACCAAGCCGGCCATGTCGACCATCGGAAGCCGCTCTGGACCTTGCTCATGTTTCAGCTCTGGTACGACCGGTGGCGGACCTGACGACGACCGAGGTTGCATCCGAGGGCGGGTTGACGGAAACTCGTTGGCAATCAGGGACAAACCACGTAGAGCGGGCCGACATGCGGATCTTGATCGTCTCGGATATCCATGCGAACTGGGCGGCCCTGCGGGCCATCCCGCTCGATTTCGACGTCTGCTTTTGCCTGGGCGACCTGGTCGACTACGGTCCCGAGCCCGTCCCATGCGTGCGCTGGGCCATGAAACACGCCACCCACGCCATTCGTGGTAATCACGACCACGGCGTCTCCCAAGGCATCCCCGTCCATGGCGAATCCGGCTTTCGCTATCTCACGAAGGTCACCCGGCCAGCCATGTGGCAGGCCCTCGGTCCCGAGGAACGACGCTATCTGCTGCGATTGCCTGTCACCAGCCGAATCACCCTAGGCGGAAAACGTTATCTCCTCGTCCACGCGACCCCACGCGACCCGCTCGACGAATACTTGCTCAAGGACCCCGAGACCTGGGCGAAACGCGTCGAGCGCGCGGAGGCCGACGTTGTTTGCGTCGGCCACACGCACATGCAATTCAACATCAGGGTCGGTGACGTGGTTGTGCTGAATCCCGGGAGCGTGGGCCTTCCCCGCGACGGCGTCCCGGACGCGGCCTACGCCATCATCGACGACAATCGAATCGAGCTCAACCGGGTCAAATACGACATTGAGGAGACCGTGCGACGGGTCGAGGAAACGAGCTGGGAGCGGCGGGCCAAGGACATGACGGCCCATGTATTGCGAACTGGTCGGCTGCCTGTCGAACGGGCCGACCAGCTCGAGCTCGATGCTCGTGACGACGACCCCGAGTCCGAGGAGCCCAGCGTGCTCTGAGGTACGGGGGGAGCTTACAATCCGCCGGCCAGGGACGCACGAATGGTCGGGAGGTATTTCTCGGCCGAGGCGGTGTTGACGATGACGACGCGGTCGCCGGCCCGCACGAGTCCGCGGTCGACGATTTCGGGGAGCGCGGCGATGGCGGCCGCCCCCTCTGGCGACCAGGCGAACCGGCGCTCGCGCCAGGCGCGGGCGATGGCGGCGGCGATCTGGGCGTCGTCGACGGCGACGACCGCGCCGCCGGTCCCGCGGATGATGGCGAGCACGTTTTTGTGGCCGACATTGCGGGCCACGTTGAGCCCGGTGGCGATGGTGCGACCGGGGGGCTCGGCGGTGACGTCGCAAGCGCCTGATTCAAACGCCCGATAGAGCGGGGTGCTGGCCGCGCACTGCACCGAGACCATCCGGGGCCGCTCTGGCCCGACGAGGCCGAGGGCCTCGAGCTCATCGAATGCCTTGGCCATGCCGATGATGCCGGTACCGCCGCCAGTCGGATAGACGATCACGTTCGGCAGCCGCCATTGCCGGCTCCCCGATCGCTCGCCCTGGGGCTCGGCCATTTCCAGCCCGAGCGTCTTTTTGCCCTCGGTCCGCCAGCCCGGTTCCTGGAAGGTCGCCACGTTCAGATATCCCTGGGGGACATAGTGTTCTCGCACTCGCTGGCCGCATTCGACGATCGTGCCGGCGACCAGCTCGAGCGAAACCTGACGGGGATGAAGCCGCGCCAGGGCGGCCACGCGACCCAGAACCGGGATGTCGGTGTCGGGCGACATCACGACGGCGACCTCGAGTCCGGCGGCGACGGCGTATTCCGCGAGTGAATCGCCGGCGTTTCCCTGGGTAGGGACCGCGAGCCGCTTGATCCCAAGCGCCCTGGCCATCGAGACCACCATGGCCATCCCCCGGTCCTTGAACGACAGGGTGGGGTTGGCCCCATGACCCGGATAGGGCTTTCCCTCGTCCTTGACCTCGAGCCGAAATCCAAGCCGGACCGCCAGCGGGTCCGAGTACGGGACCGCCGGGGTAAACCCCTCCCCGAGCGAGACCACGTGGGCACGATCGGCGGGGTCGTCGACATCCAGGGGCAAGAGGCCGCCAAACCGCCAGAGATCACGTCGATCGGGATTCCACCAGCCGTCTCGCCCACGAGCGGATTTCAGCCGCTCAAGGTCGAGTTCAACCCGTACCGGCCGCCCGTCTCGCTCGCAGAGGTTCATCACCCGGTCGGCGGGATAGGTCGCCCCACATTCCGTGCAGGCGAGGTGCGAAACGAATCTCATGTCCGGCTCTCCAGGTCGATGAATGGGTCATGGCACCCGAGCTTGGCTCGTGGGCCGACCCTTCTCAGCCAAGGCTACTCGAGCGGTCCCGCCATTCCAAGCACCCCCCGCGTCCCTTGACCCTGGCCGCGAACCAGACCTAGAATCGGTGACTCCTAAACCAAGGGGTTTTTCCGCAACCGATTCCTCGCACCTGAGTCGAAAATACGAATGTCGCGCCGCTATGTGAATCAATTGAACCACGGCGACTCGGTCGAGGAAGCCTTCCTGGTCACCGATAAGCAGCTTCGAGTCAATCGCCAGGGAGGTCTCTATCTCGGCGTGGAACTCCGGGATAAGACCGGTTGCGTGCAGGGCCGGCTCTGGAACGCGACCGAGGAACAGGCCCGACGCTTCGACGTCGGCGACTTCCTGCACGTCAAGGGGAAGACCCAGCTCTTTCAGGGCTCGCTCCAGATCATCATCAGCCAACTCGAGCCGCTCGATCCCTCGAGCCAGCCGACCGAGGAGTTCGTCCCCCAGCCCAAGGAAGGCTCCGACCGCCTGCTAGGCCGGCTACGCGAAATCCTGATGCGGATGACAAACCCCTATCTTCGGGGGCTGATCGAGTGCTTCCTGATCGATGACGAGTTCCTCAAGAAATTCTTGATGGCACCCGCCGGGGTCAAGAACCACCACGCCTACCACGGCGGCCTGATCGAGCATGTGGTCGCCGTGCTCCATCTCGCCGATCGCGTCGCCGAGCTCTATCCCGAGATCGATCGCGATCTGCTCCTCTCGGGCGTGTTTCTTCACGACATCGCCAAGGTCAACGAACTCTCGTTCGACCGCGGGTTTGGCTATAGTGACGAGGGGCAGCTCGTGGGGCACCTGGTGATGGGAGTGGAAATGCTCACCGAGAAAGCCGCCGCCTGCGCGAAGCTCATGGACGAGCCATTCCCGGCCGAGCTCTTGCTGCGCCTCAAGCATATGATCGTCAGCCACCATGGAACCCACGAATTCGGCAGCCCCAAGCTCCCGATGACCCTCGAGGCCGTGGTCTTGCACTATCTCGATAATCTTGACGCCAAGATCCACTCGTATTCCCGCGAGATCAACGACGACCCGAGCGATTCAAACTGGACTCCGTTTCAACAGGCTCTCGGCCGGCGACTCTACAAGGGCTCGCAAGCCGCCAAGGAACCGGTCGGCCTGGAATCGTGAGCTCCAACCGCGTGAGGCCGTGAAATCCCCGTGAGCCCCCAGGCCGTCACACGCCCCACCCTCTCGCACCAGGCCCGCTCGAATGGATGACCTCGCCGACAGCGTGCTCCGGATCGTGATCGAGCCAGGCTATAAGCCCATGCGCGTCAAGGAGATGGCGCGGCGGCTGGAGATCCCAAGCGAGGGCCATGCCCCCTTTCGCGCCCTCGTCAGGGAGCTCGTCCGCGGCGGCCGGATCGAGCTCGGCCGCGACAAGACCCTCCGCCCACCCGATCGCAAGGGACTGGTGATCGGCGTCTTTCGCCGGGCGGCCCGGGGCTTCGGATTCGTGAAGCCCGAGCCCCACCACCACGCGCGCGGGTCGATCTTCATCCCGCCGCCAGCCGCGCGCGACGCGGCCAGCGGCGACACGGTCGCCGTGCGGATCACCAAGCGCGCCCGCCGACCCGGCGAGAACGACGAAGGGGAAGTGGTCCGGGTCGAATCGCGGGCCGTCGGCGCGTTCGTTGGGGTCTATCATGAGAGCCAGGGCGTGGGTTTCGTCCAGGTTGACGGCACGACGTTTCGCGATCCGATCCCCGTCGGCGACCCCGGCGCGAAGGGGGCGACACCCAACGACAAGGTCGTCGTCGAGATCGTGCGGTATCCCACGGCGAATCGAGCGGGCGAGGCGGTGATCGTCGAGATCCTAGGCCAGCGCGGGCTGCCGGGGGTCGACACCCTGGCCGTGATCCGGTCGTTCAACATCCCCGACACCTTCGATCCCACGGTCCTGGATCAGGCTCGTGAGCGGACCCGGTCGTTTGACGAGGACGACATCGCGGGTCGGCTGGATCTCCGCGCGCTGCCGACCCTCACGATCGACCCCGCGACCGCCCGCGATTTCGACGACGCGATCTCGCTTTCACGAGACGAAAAGGGCTATTTCAACCTGGCCGTCCACATCGCCGACGTCGCCCACTTCGTCCCCGCCGGCTCGCCGCTCGACCACGCGGCCCGCGATCGCGGAACCAGCGTCTATCTTCCCGACCTCGTGATCCCCATGCTGCCCGAGCTGATCTCGAACGGGCTCGCCAGCCTTCAGGCCCAGCGGACCCGTTACACCGTCAGCGTCCTCATGGAATTCACCCCCGAGGGAATCCCAACCGACCGACGATTCGCGCGGTCGGCCATCAAGGTCGACCATCGCCTGAGCTACGAACAAGCCATGGCCCTCCTGAGCCAGCCCGAAAACAGCCAAGGCGAGCTCGAGCCGGGCCTACTGGCGATGCTCCACCAGATGCGCGAACTGGCGATGATTCTCAGGGCCCGGCGATTCGCGCGGGGGGCTCTCGAGCTCTCGCTCCCCGAGGTCCAGATCCAGCTCGACACGACCGGCGGCATCGCGGGAGCCGGCCTCGCGACCCACGACGAAAGCCACCAGCTCATCGAGGAATTCATGCTCGCGGCCAACGAGGCCGTCGCCGGCACGCTCTCGGAGGCGGGCGTCGTCTATCCCAGGCGCGTCCACCCAAACCCCGACCCGTTCAAACTCGACGACTTCGCCGAGTTCGTCCACGGACTGGGAATCACCCTCGATCAACCCCAGAGCCGCTTCGAGCTCCAGCGCGTCCTCGCCGAAACGGCCGGCCGGCCCGAGGAATACGCCGTCCACTTCGGCCTGCTACGAAGCCTGAAACAGGCCCAATACACCCCCGAGCCAGAGGGCCACTACGCCCTGGCCAGCGAGAATTACTGCCATTTTACCTCGCCGATTCGCCGCTATCCGGACCTCGTGGTCCATCGCCAGCTCCTCGCGTGGCTCGTCGGCGAAACCCCCAGGATCAAGCTCGAGGAAATGCTCGCCCTCTGCAAGCACTGCACCCGGACCGAACGGCGTGCCCAGGCCGCCGAGCGCGAGCTCGTTCGCGTCAAGCTACTGACGTATCTGCAAACAAGAGTCGGCGAAGGTTTTCACGCGATTATTACTGGCGTGGAGGAATTCGGGCTCTTTTGCCGGCTGGTCGAGCTCCCCGTGGATGGGTTGATCGCGATCAAGAGCCTGCCGGACGATTATTACTATGTCGAGCCCGGCTCCATGACCCTGATCGGGCGTCGGTCCGGCGCACGATATCGCCTGGGAGACGCGCCCCGAGTGCGGATCGCGAAGGTCGACGTTGATCGGCGCCAGCTTGACCTGGTCCTCGAACAAGCCGAGCCCCAGCCGCGCGGGCTCGCCCCGTCGCGACCTCGGGGCGAAATGGAGCCCCCTCCGAGCAGACCCCCTCGCCGCCCGCTCGCCGTGAAAAAAACCAAGGCCAAACCGACTCCAAGCACTCGCAAGCCGAAAAAAGCCCGCAAACGCCGCTAGGCAGACTCCGCCTCGCGCCCCACCCGGCCAAGTCCCGCCTCGACCGGCATACGCTCGCGAAGGGTCTCGTGCGAAGGGAGCTCCACCAAGGCGATCCCATGGCCATCGATCGGCTCATCAAGCCACAAGTACCACTTCGAACAGGAAAGGCAAATCGCCAACAACTGGGCCGGCCGACTCTCATCGGGCTGGTGCAAATCCAAGAGCTCATCACACGTCGGGCAACTCGGCAACGGGGACTCGGAATCGAGGACCACCCGATGCGCTGACATCTCGACTAGAACCGTCGGCGAATGCGAAGCCTTTACGCGGAAGGGCGACATCGATCCCTCCTTGAGACTCTCGACTTCCTGATGAAGTCGCTTAACTCCGCGACCTGATTCCCACTAAAAACGACATCGTTCTTAGTTAGGCAGTCACGTGCCTAAATCATAATCAACTTGCATGGTAAGGCAATACGGAAAGACTACGAAATCAAAGGCGTCTGTGGACACTAGGCGGATTCGTGTCCTCAGCTAAGAGCGTACGCCGACAAGGAGGGGCACGCAACTCACGCGAAGTCGAATTGTCAATTCTCCTTAAATCCACTCGCCGTCCTCACCGCTAGGGGGGAGGATTCGTGGAACCCGTCTTCACAAGGGATCGCGAAATGGGCAGAATCCCGCGCTGACGATGGGGTCGGAGGTCTCGTGTTGAAGGGGGTTTCGCCATGGACGGGAGCGATCGCTGGATTCGGTCTCTGGGGGCGGCCTGCCTGGGGATGGCGCTCGTGACAGGCCAGGGTTTTGCCCAGGTCGTCGAGCGCGATACCACGATCACGGGCCCGCGAGGCCGGTCGATCAACCGCCAGGTCGAGATCGAGCGTACGCCCGGCGGTGTTGAACGCCAGATCAAGATTACCCGTCCTGGAGGGACGTTTCAGCGTGACGTCCAGATTCAGCGGGTGCCTGGAGGCGGCGGTTTCATGCCAACTCCCATGGGCGCTCGTGGGTGGATGCCCCGGCCTGTCTTCGTTCAGCCCGCCCCGGCGTTTGGCTTTGGACTGATGGCCGCGCCCTTGCTCAATTTTTCGTTTGGCGGCGGCGGGGTGGGCGTGGGGGGCCCGATGATGGGGCCCATCGGTGGGGGAGGGGTTATGGGGGGTGGTCCGGCCGCGCCTCCCCGGCCACCGCCCGATCAGGTCGCGATCGAGACCCAGAGACTTCAGAGCTTTCACGTCAACACCCGCAAGGAAGCCGCTTACGCCTTGGGCAAACTTGGTGATCGCCGCGCGGTCCCGTCGCTCGTCAACCTGCTTAAGAACGACTATTTCAAGGACGTCCGGGTCGCCTCCGCGATCGCGCTGGGCGAAATCGGCGGGTCCGAGGCCGCGGTCGCCCTCGAGCGATCCGCGATTTATGACCATAAGGAAGAGGTCAAGAAAGCCTCCTCGACCGCCCTGGTTCGCTTGAATGCGAAGGCCAAGGCCAATGCCGAGGCCCTGGCGAGAGCCCGAACCTACGCCCCCGCCCCCGCGCCCCCTCCCACGGCGGTTTCTCCCTTTGGTCCCTCGAGCTCGGGCTATCCCACTGGCCAGCCCGAGGGTGGCTCAGTCCCCAGCAAGCCCTCGGCGGGCACTCCCGAGCAAGGTGGCGAGCTGATTCCGCCCCCGCCGCCAACCCCCGTCGGACCCTCCGGGAACCCCTAAAAAGGTCTCTTCTGGGCTCGATCGCGGATGGAACTTGCCCCGTGACCGACCAGATCGTCTTGCGAAGTCGAGGCGGTCGATTGATAATGGTTGATCGAAATTGGTATCCCGAGACGTCGCGGCCCGGCCCCGGGCCCTGGAGCCTGTTGATCATGAAGACCAAGACACGCCATTCCAAGGGTCACAAGTGGCGTAAGCGCTGCGACAGCTCGCCCGTCGCCAAGGGCCGCCGTCAAAAAATCCGCGGCAGGCGCAACCCTCACAAGACCAAGCACCTGGGCGGTCGCGGGCTCTGATCGCGTGGGCGGCCTTTCCTACATGCCGCCCAACACATGAGCCCGGCCTACCCGGGCGATCGCCTTCATGAACGCCGCCGTGCGGAGCGTGACCCCCTTGCGCTGGCCAAGCTCGTGGATTTCGCCAAACGCGTCGACGAGCTTGCGCTCTTCCTCTCGCTGAATCTGCTCGAGCGGCCAGCGGAAGTGTTGCAGATTCTGCACCCACTCGAAATAGCTCACCACGACCCCGCCGGCGTTGGCCAGGACATCGGGGACGACGATGATTCCACGCTGATTGAAGACCTCGTCGGCCTCGGGCCAGGTGGGCCCATTGGCGGCCTCGACGATGACGCCAGCCTGGACCGCCAGGGCCATTTCACGGTCAAACACCCCGCCTAACGCGGCCGGAATCAAGACGTCGACCGACATCGTCAAGAGCTGCTCGTTGGTGATCGCGTCGCCCCCCTTGAAGCCAACCACCTTGCGAGAGACGGCGACGTGTCGATCGAGCTCCCCGATATTGATCCCCTCCGGGTTCATGACCGCTCCATAGGCGTCGGAGACACTCACGATCCTCGCCCCCATCCCCGCCAGGCAGCGAGCGGCGTGGCTCCCGACGTTGCCGTAACCCTGAATGGCGACCGTCGTCCCGGCAACCAGTCGTTTCAGCCGGCTTAGAACCTCTCGGGTGATGATCGCGATCCCGAATCCGGTCGCGGCGTCCCGCCCCGCCGAGCCATGAAACTCAACCGGCTTACCGGTCACGCAGGCTGGCTGAAACCCCTCGTATTTCCCGTACTCGTTCATGATCCAGGCCATCACCTGCGCGTCCGTCCCCATGTCGGGAGCCGGGATGTCCTTGTGCGGGCCGATGATGTCGTGGATCTTCTCGATCAGCTTCCGGGTGACCCGCTCAAGCTCGCCACGCGAGAGCTTGTTGGGGTCACAGTTCACCCCTCCCTTGGCACCTCCGTAGGGAAGGTCCACCACCGCCGTCTTCCAAGTCATGAGGCTCGCGAGCGACCGGGCCTCGTCCTGGTCGACCAAGGGGTGAAACCGCAAGCCCCCCTTGAACGGACCACGGGCATTGTCATGCTGCACCCGATAACCAATGAAATTGCCAATCTTGCCAGAGTCGAGCTCAATCGCGACCTCGACCCGCACCTCGCGATCAGGCGTGATCAGCATCGTCCGGACGTTCTCGGTCAGGTCGAGCTCCTTCGCGGCCTGGTCAAAATAGAAGTTCGTTGCCTCGAAGGCTTGCATCGCGCTTCGGTTCCCGGGATAAACGACTAGAGAGGAAGTGAGGGCGCACGACCGGTGCGATCGTAACGGACCACCACGCCACCCCGCAATGCCACGTAAGGGCGCGGATCGCCCACCCCTCAGTCACAATGCCAAAGGATCTCGGCATGCACCCATGGTGTCTCGAGGATGTGTCATATGGTCAGGTGAAAAACGCCCCGCCGTTCGCCGCGGCCGTCTTGCCCCTCGGCGCGACCGAGCCGCACAACCTCCATCTCCCCTATGGCACCGATACCTTCCAGGTCGACGTGATCGCCAATCGAGCCTGCGGCCTGGCCTGGGAGCGAGGGGCGCGCGTGCTCAAGCTGCCGGCCATCCCCTACGGAACCGAAACCAATCAGATGGCCTTTCCCCTGGCGATGAATCTCAATCCAACCACGCTCGCACGGGTGATCACGGATCTGGTCGAGTCGTTGGCCGCGCATGGGGTGCTGAAATGCCTGATTTTGAATGGACACGGGGGCAACGATCTGAAGTGGCTCTTGCGTGAGCTTCACCGCGTGACGGTGGTGAAGCTGTTTCTCTGCGACTGGTTTCGGGTTGGGCTCGACGTTTATGGGACGATTTTCGAGGCCAGGGACGACCACGCCGGCGAGATGGAAACGAGCATGGGCCTGGCTCATTTTCCCGAGAAGGTCGCGTTGCAAGCGGCCGATCCGGGGACGATCCGGCCGACTCGATTCGAAGCCGTCAATCAAGGGTGGGTCCAGATCACCCGGCCATGGCACTTGCTCACGACCAATTCCGGCGCGGGCGACCCGCGAGCGGCTACCGCCCGAAAGGGTGAGGAATACACCCGGATCGCCGGCGAACGAATCGGGAATTTCTTGTATGAGTTATCCTTGAGCGGGCTCGATGAGTCGTTTCCCTTCCAAGCAATCCCTGAGACGGAGCACCCGCGCCGATGAGTCGTTTCCTGCCTGACCGGGGTTATTCCGCGGCGGCGAGCTTGCTTTTGCTCGTCGTCTGCGGTTGCGGCGGGATTCCCCAGGAGGGGGCTTCGGCACCGGCCGCCCCAGGTCCGGTCGCGGCAGTACCTTCGCCCCTGAAGGTCGAGGATTTCCCGATCACCGGGGTGGTCAGGAGGGTCGAGCCCGAGCTCGACCACGTGACCATCAAGCACGACGAGATCCCTGGTTTCATGGGGGCGATGACGATGCGGTTCCTGGTCAAGGACCAGCCGATCATCGAGGAGCTCAATCTCGGCGACCAGGTCAAGGGGACCCTTCGTGTCGCCCGCCGCGACGGAGTGGTCGAATCGTACGAGCTGCTGGGGCTCGAGGTCACGAAACCCGCGCCACCCAAGCAGGTGGTCCTGGAATTCTCCAAGGGGCAAGTCCGCGCTCAAAACGCCGTCGAACGGCTCCAACTCGGCCAGCTCGTCCCCGATTTCGTGATGACCACCCAGGATGGCCGGGCGCTTAAACTCTCGGAGCTTCGTGGCTATGTTATTGTGATCACCTTTATTTACACGCGCTGTCCGCTGCCTGATTTTTGTCCCTTGATGGACAGGAAATTCGCCGATCTGGCGAGCCGGTTGGCCCCGGTGTCGAGCCGAGCCGACAAGGTCCGGCTGATCTCGCTGTCGTTCGACCCCGATCACGACACCCCCGAGGTCCTGACGAAGCACGCGACAGCGCGGGGGGCGAAGCCTCCGCTCTGGATCTACGCCAACGCCAGTCATCCCGAACTTGCCAAGGTCGCCGCCCCCCTGGGTCTCGCCTATGGCGCGAACGGCGAGGAGATCGCGCACAATCTCTGCACGGCCGTCGTGGACGCCGAGGGACGGTTGGGGAAGCTCATGATCGGTTCGACCGCGAATCACTGGGATTCCGCCGAGATGCTCAAGACCATCGTGACGCTCCTACCCCGACGCGGTCGGTGACCCTGTCCGAAACCGCCACGAAACCACCCCAGAATGGCTCTCGCGACGATTCCAACGACGCCCATCCCGCGCCCTAACACACGTTCCCCAGTCGGCTTGCGAACGAATCGAACCTGAAGGATCTCGGATTCCGATTGACAGTCGCGGGAATAAACTTAAGATGTCGTCAAGCACCCACGTTGTGATACGTTCGCGCAAGATCGTGATGGAGACGTTTTCGTGATCATCGTGCCGCATGACGGACGTCCATGGCGGCTGGTGATGTTTGAGTGATCATGACCTTACCAGCTTTCGCCCGCCGTCTGGTGGCGCGGGAGCCGGTCGCGGCGATCCCATGGTAGGTCGGTATTCGGGGGGCGTTCGCGTTCCTGGCCGCCGGTCGATCACAGTCCGCGTGGATTGAGCTTGAGCGATCCACGAGCTATCGCCAGGTTCAAATGCCGCTTCCAGGGTGCGGGCGAAGGCGGTCGCGAGTCATCTTGTCAAGGTTTCGTTTGGAGGGCAGGCCCATGGCAGTAGCGAAGACGAGCGTCAAGAGTGCGGGTACCAAGACCGCGGTCAGTCGGCCCAAGTCCCTTCGTGGGGCCGAGCAGCGATTCAACCAGGCCCGGAAGGCCTCGATCTTGCTCAAGCATGTCAGCGACCCCACCAGGCTCCAGGTGATCCTGATCTTGGCCGATGGCGAGCGCCACGTGGGTGCCTTGTGCGAGCAGCTCAGCCAGAGCCAGCCCGCGGTGAGCCACCACCTGGCGCTGTTGCGCCATGGCGGCATCATCGCCCCTCGCAGGCAGGGCAAAAACAACTTCTACAGCCTCACCGAGAGCGGCGACGGCCTGGCCCGCGTCGTCAAGAACCTGATCTCCTAGCCAGCGCCGGAACCCGTGCTCACACGATCGGTTCCGAGCTCATCGCCGTCCCCTTGCCTCACCCGTTTCCGATCGGGGAAAGGGTGAGGACTCCGCGCGCCCCGGCCCTGGGCTCCCCCTCACGGTAGGATCCGCTGCCCCACCGCGGTGTTCAGGGCCAGCATCGAGCGCCGATGACGCACCACCGCGTCCAGATAGGCCTTGGCGGTGTCGTTATACTTTCGCTGGGTCTCGTGAAAGATCAGCTTGCCGGCCTCCCCCTCCTCGAATAATCGCAACCGATCCCGGAGCGCCTGGTCCAGGGGGGGCATCACCACCGTCCTCAGACGATCGGCGAGCCGGCGGCTGATCTCGTATTCCCGATACGCCTGACGCACCTCGGCGACGATCTTACGCTCGATCGCGTTCATTTGAACTCGCGATTGATCAATGTTCAAGCGAGCACGTTCGATATTCCCCTGATTGCGATTGTAAATCGGCAACGGCACCGTGATCCCAAACGCCCACGAGGCCCCGCTCAGCCGCCCATACGGGGAATTGTTCTGATACGTGTAAGGCTGAAACAGCACGTAGGCATCCGAGAATCGGTTGGCGCGCTGGAGCTGGAGGTTCGACTCGGCGGCGTTCACCCCCAGGCGAAAGGCGACCGCGTCGGCCCGGGAGGCCAACGCGAGCTGGACCAACTCGTCCGACGAGGCGGGCGGGGCCGCGCGATCGGCGATCGAGGCTCGGGGCTCGATTCGCTCGGCGTCATCGGGGCCGATGACCAAAAGCTCTCCCAGGGTGACCTTGGTCCGGCGCAGGATTTCCTGGGCATCGAGCAGCCCCGACGACGCGATCTCCAGGTCAGCGCGGGCCTGGTCGACGTCGGAACTGAAGATGCCGACCTTGCTCTTCTCGAACAGCCCCTTATTGATTCGCAAGATCTCCGTCATCCCCTGGACGCTGGTCTGGGCGTAATGGACGGTTTCGCGGGCGGCCAGCACGTCAAGATAGGCGTTCGCGACCGCCCCGATCGCCAGCCGGGCCTCGTTTTGATACTGCGCTTCCATCACCTGAAGCGCACGCGCGGCCAGATTCATCCGCGCTTGCCGCTTGTGCGAATAATCGATCGGGTGTGAGATGTTCACGTCGTATTGCGTCGGACCGTCGGGCCGGCGGACCGAGTCCGATCCGTAGGGGACGAGCTGGGTATCGGCATAAAAAATCGGATTGGCCCGAAGGCTGGCGGTGAGCACGTCGGCCCTCGCCTGCGGGAGCTCGTAGCGCTTGGCGAGCAGGTCGAGATTGTGCTTCATCAGAAGCTCGATCGCCTGGTCCAGGGTCAGGCCGTTGGCGGGGCCTTCCTCGCCCTCATGCTTTGGGATCTCGAGGGTCCCGTAAAAGGGGGCTCGCGGGACCGGGACCGGCTGCGGCGACGTCGCCAACCGCTGGGTCGGAGGACCCTGGTATACGCCCCCTGGCGTCATGATCGAGGTCGGCACCCGAGGCGATGACGCCCCCAGCCGACCAAAAAGCATGTCCCCTCGGCCTGGCTGCGTCCCCATGCCGCCACCCGACGAGCCCGGCGAGGTCCCCAGCAGGGAATCCATCGAGCCAGGCTTGGACATCGTGGCCGCGCCCGTCGGGAGCAAGCCCGATTCCTCGATTGTCGGTGCCTGGCCCAGGCACGCTTGGGACCAGCCGGCAAGGAGACACAAAGCCCCGAGGATGAGCTTCAAGTCAAAGCGACATATCGGCTTCACGCGTCTCGCCTCCCTGACCTTCCGCCGAACCAATCCCAGGCCGCTCGCAAGCGCCCCCGCGAAACCCGCAAGCTCGTCCGCGAAATGGGCGCGTAACGATTACATCGGCACGCGCGATGACTCAAATCAAACCGGATTCAGCGGATCTCACGGTTCGACGGACGAGTCCACGCACGCATGGTGCTACCGCGCCGAGACTCGGGCGGACTGGTCGACGCCAGGGAGTACCCGACCCCACTCTATTTTTTGAATCCTGGCGCGGCCGTGAACGCGCGGAGGAACTTGCCGTCGGCGCGGTTCCAGAGCCGGACCTGGCCGTCCCAGGAGCCCGACGCGATGGTCTTGCCATCCCGCGTGACGGCCAAGGAATAGATCCAATCGCCATGGCCCTCAAGCTTTCGCACGGACGAGCCCTTGTCGCTCATGACCCGCACGACCTTGTCCGCCCCCGCGGCGAGCAGGTTCTGGCCATCGGGCGTGAACATAAGGGCATAGACCGAACCCCCAAAGCCGTCAATCGAGCGAATCTGCTTGCCATCCGCGTCGGGGTTCCAGAATCGGACGTGGGCGTCTTCCCCGCCGCTCACCACGCCCTTGCCATCAGGGGTAAACGCGACCGCGTAAACGGGCTGGAGATGGCCGGGAAACGTAACGAGGGATTCTTTCTTGTCGACATCGAAGACCTTGGCCGATTTATCGCGGCTGCCACTCGCGAGCCGCTTGCCATCGGGGCTGAAGGCGACATCGAGCACCCAGTCGGCGTGATCCTCGACCTGAAACACCACCTTCCCAGTCTCGACCTCGACCACGCGAACGGCCCGGTCCGCGCCCGCCACGGCCACTCTCTTGGAATCAGGGCTGAACGCCACGGCGAAGACCACGTCCTGGGTCTCGACCAGGTCGCGGGCGGGCTCGAGCTTGCCGCCAGCCTCGACCCGAAACAGCCGGGCGACCCCGTAAATGCCAGGATCGCCGCTCGCCACGGCCAACCATTTGCCATCGGGACTGTAGGCCAGGCGATAAAGACGCTCCGCCTGCCCGTCGCGCCGGCCAGCCGGCGCGCCGGTCTGGGTGCTCCACAAGGTCAGCTCATGAAAGCCCGACGCCGCCACGGTCAATCCATCGGGGCTAAAGGCGAGGGCCGTGATCGGCAGGGTCGCGGGGTAGACCTCGGGAATCGAGACCCGCTCGACCTTGTGCATCAGGATGGTCCAGTCCTCGCTCGGCGAGCCTCCGTCGTATTTTCCCCCCTCGGACACCCAGCGCTCGAGCAAGGCGATCTTGTCGCCCGGCAGCGGGTCGAGCTTGTACGGCATGCGGGGGGTCGCGTCGGGGCGGATGCTCTCGATCAGATAGCTCTCGTCGGGCTTGCCGTGGACCAGGGTCATCCCCTCGCCCTGTCGCCCTCCCTTGGCGAGCTGTTCGAACGTCGTCATGACGTACTTGCTCTCGGACTTGCGAGGATTATGACAGGCGATGCAATTCTCGACCAGGACCGGCGCGACCTCGTGGAGAAAGCTCACCGGCTGCTTGGCGGCCTTGGCGGGGACCGCGGGCTTGGCGGGGACCGCCGGCTTGGAGGGCGCTGGCGCTTTCGGCTTGGCCTTCGCGTCTTGCGCGGGTGAGGAGGTCGCGATCTGGGCCGCGAAAAGCATCGTCGCGAAGAGTAAGGCTCGAGTCATGATCCTGGCTGCTCCGGTACTTCACGGCCGCCGTCCACGTCACGGGGCGACGACGACGTCGATCGGCTGGGGAGGCGTCTGATAGTCCTTGTTTTCGACCTTATAGGCCAGCGAAATCTGGGCCTTCACGGTCGCGGCCGGGGCCTTGGGCTCGGCGACGACCTTGAGCACGAAATCCGCGGCGGTCGGCGCGACGGTGACTGGCTCGCACTTGAGCCCCGCGGGGAGCCCGTTGATCTTGAGCACGACCGGCCCGTTCATGCCCCCCTTGCGAACGAGCTTGCCCTTGAGATCGTAAGTCGACTTGGCCTTGATCGGGATCTTGGGCGAGCCCAGCTCGAGCGCCACCGGGTCGACCACCCGCAGGCTCACGATCGCCAGCTCGACGGTTCGGTCTTGCCCGGCGATCTTGCCCTGGGCCTTGAGAGCGAGCGAGACCGCGCCCAGGGGGGCGTCAACGGCGGACTTCACGGCGACCTTCCCCGCGAGATCCTTTTCGCCGATGGTCGCGGCGTCGGTCGTCACCCCCGTGAGTCCAGGAACGGACGTGATCTTGAGTGCCCCCTCCGACCCCTTGGGCCTGGTCAGCGTGATCGGGACCGAGGCCGAGAACCCACGAGGCAGCTCGATCGCCGTTGCCGGCGTGTCCACTCCCAGCGGGACCGCTTCCGAGGGGGCGATCGCGATCGCCTGAAACACCATCGTCCCGACCGGTGGGTCGGCGTCGCGGACGAACACCACCGTCGTGGAAGCCGTCGCCTCGATCACCCCCTGGCCCGTCTGGGCGCGGCCCACCACTCGCAACGGTGTCACCGGAAACTCAGCCCCAGGCGCGGCCGAGATCGACAGCACGCCCGCCGTCTGCCCCGCCGCGATCACACCCTCGCGTACCGTCAGGCCCGCGGGAGGTTCAGCAAGGGTCAGGGTAATCGGCCCGGGATACCCCTTACGCTTCACCGTCACTGGGATTGCCGCGTGGCCGCCTCGAGGAACGCTGTACTCGGACCTCTCGGCGGTCATCTCGAATTCGGTGGTCAACGGCTCAACCACGATCCGGTACGGATATCCCACGCCACCACGCCCCGCCAGATCGCGAAGGGCGAGCGTGATCTCCTTGACACCCCCCGGCACCGTAAGATCAAGCGAGGGATCAGGCAGATTGAACGACTGGGCCTGCTGCCCATTTCTCACTCCGCGACGATTCATGACGGTATCGTCGGCGCTCGCGATCACACCCCCTTTTTCGTCGCGGACCTCCAGCGTTCCATCGAGCGCCGACCCGTAGGCGGAGGCTTGGACCTCGATCCGCAAGCGCCGGCCAGGCACCACCTCGATCACGAAGCGATCCTCGTCGCCTGGGGGGTCGATCCGACCATTGAACACTACCGGAGCAACCGCTCGAACCACCCCCACGCCCGATGCCGGCTCACGCAGCTCGGGCTGGTTTGACACCGCGAGCGGACTCGGAATCTCGACATCGTTCGCTCCACCAACGTTCAACCTGGGAATCGCCAGATCCGTGCCAGGGATCGGGTGGAGCGTGGCGGCCGCGGTGGCGATTCCCTCGATCGTGCCGCCTCGCAGCTCGAGCCCAACGGTTTCGCCAATCCGTCCGCCCAGGGGATAGACCTCGTCGGCGACCGCGACCGCGCCGATCAAGAGGCGATAGACCGGCCGATTCGCCCCTTGATAGCGCGAATCCGAAATCTCAACCACGTAATCGCCGTCGGTCGGCAGGACAGCGACCAATCGGGCGTCGGTTTGCAGGCCCGGCGAATCGTCGGCCGAGGCGATGAATTTGCGATTGGCGGTCGCGTAGGTGAGGCGAATCGAGGGGTCCACTCCCGAGCCAATGCGGGCACACTGGGCGTCGACCACGATCCGTTCGCCGCTCTTACCATGAAAGCGAAAGAAATCGACGTCATTGCCATCGAGCCGGCCCATGGCCACGACCGGAATCGACGGCAGCGGGGTCGCGTGCTCGAAGAGGCCGTCGTCTTCCTTTTCCGAGACCTGGGGAAACTGGCCGACGGCAAGCAGCAGCGGATTCGAGATCCCTTGGTCCGTCAAGACACGGATGGGATAAACGCCCACCGGCGTGTTGGCGGCGATCTTGATCCTGGGCTTCCAGGGTCCGTCGGTCGATCGAGCAGGCTCGACCTCAAACGCGAACGGCGCGATCAACCTGGGATGGTCCTTGAGGACCTCTCCACCGATTGAAAGCGTCGTCGAGACGCCGCGCTCAAGCCCCGGCGGCTCGATGTCGGTGATCTTCGGGGGCGCGGCGTGGACGGCCGGCGCGAGCGCCGTCGACATCGCCGCCACGGCTGAGAAGAGTCCCGTGGATCGTACTCGACGACGCATAAGCTCACCCCAAGAGCCAGTCCGCTCTGATTCAATTCGGCGTCGAAACCCTCGCCTCTTCCAGGGCGTGTCTCGCACGGGGCGAGAATGGAACGGTGGGCGGCGAGACGGTTTCGCGACTGTCAACCAATCCTTAAACCGTCGCATGAGCGAGGGGGATTGTCAAGGATGAGGCTTCTTCACATCGCCGGATGGTGGCGTAGCGTCCTTGGCCGGGACGACCGGTGCCGCGTTCGGGCTCGAGTCGGGAGCGGTGGGCTCTGGAAGTCCGAAGTTGCTCAGCGTAAAGACGTCGTCCGGGGCGTCGATAAAGCGGAATTCGCGAAAGTCGTAGGTCTCGGTTGACGACTCCGCGGGATTGGCGATCAAAGCCGATCGATGGGTGATTTTCCTGGGCACGGGAAAACCCTCGGACAGCCCCTCGTATTCGATTTTCCCGGTCCAAATGACCTTGCCCTGTAATGGCCTGAGCTGATATTCGCGGACGACCCAGCGCTCCTGGGGCGAGACCATGAACCAGCCCTCGTGTCCGCCCGAGGTGTCCTTGCCACTAACGGCCCTGGGCAAGACGAAACTGACCTTGAGGCATTCCTTACCGCCGACCTCCACCCGCGTAGCGTCCTTGATCGTGCGGTCCGGATGTGACATGAGCCTCCCGACCGGCAAGAACAACAGGCAGTAGGGCGCATTGAGATAACGCCAGAGATAACGCCCCTCCACCTCCGGAAGATCGGGCTTTTTCTTGAAGTCGACCAGATTGATCACGTAATTCGGCTTCTCCTTGGGTTTCAAGAGGCGGAATTCGTACCGGCTGTTGTAACACGTGACCAACTCGTCGTAGAGCTTGGAAATGGGGAGCCTCACGGTGACCCGGGCCATCTCGGGTCGATGCGAAATGAATTCCTCGTCGTGGTTCGCCTCGGTCGGTGGCTTGACCCGGGGATTCCGCGGCTCCGGCGTCGAGAAGGACATGAAACGGACGGACCCGCTCGACCGTCCGTATCTCGACTCCAGGCGTTTCATCGCCTCGGGGTATTCCTCGAGAAACCGCTTCAGGAGGGGGGAGTCGTCGGCCCGCGCGCCGATATCCATCGCCCCCGACGCCGCGACGGCGGCAAGGATCATCGCATGGAGATTTCTGGACATAGTGAACTCCTGCCGGTTGGCTCGGTCAAGGCGGGGATCGGCTCGCCAAGGATCGTACCACCCCCGAGAATCGTAAGGCTCTGGTTGATCCCGTTGTAAAGCGCCGATTGCTCGAGAAACCCCAGAATGGAAACCTCGAGGCTCTTGTCGACGATGGTCGAGGTGCAGGGTGGGTTCGAGCCGGCATACCTGGGGTCATAGGTCTTGATCCGCCCTGGCGGCAGCGAGTTAAAGGCGTCGTGATAACCGTGAAGCGCCAGGCCAAGCTGTTTCAGATTATTCGCGCACTGTGCGCGCCGGGCCACCTCGCGCGCCGACTGAACCGCCGGCAGCAAAAGGCCAATCACAAGAGCGATGATCGAGATCACGACCAAGAGCTCGATCAGGGTGAAGGCTCGATGAGACCGAGGCGCTGGAACTGGGATTGTCACCGCGCTCACCCGGCCCGGCATTCCTGATTACCTCCAGAAGCGGTCGACTCGACGCATGAATAGGTTTATTGTTTCGCACGCCGCGAAGGCCAGGCCCGTACGTGGGAAACACCGAGACCAGGAAACCACTGACGGCGAGCGATGCCCCGGGATCAGTTCCGCGATCTCGAGCTCACTCCTCGCGGGCGGCAGCGCGAATCGCCGAGGGCGATCGACCGTCAAGTACTCCCCGGAAGTCGACTGGGTACGTTCCCATACTCGTGTAAATTTCGGTTGAAAAGAGAAACGGCTGGTCGGTCTCGGGCTGCCGCGGAGGATCCACGGTGTACTCAATCGTCATACTCCTCCGCGTCCGGGGCGCGATTTCCAGCGGGAGCTTGTCCAGCGCCTGTATACATCCCTTTGGCGAGCAGAGCGACGCGAAACCATGAACGGAGATCGGCAGCCTCGTCAGGTTCACGAGCTCAATCTTCAGAAGCCTCTTATCCGGGAAGGGCACCTTCCCTAACTCAAACACCGGCGGCTCAATGAGGAGCGAGTCGCCGCGAAGATACCCAGCCGCCGCCGAGGCCGAGCCGAAGGTCCCCAACGCCCAGGACCAGACCGCGACAAACCCAACCAGGGGAACCAGGATAGCCGCCACCAAAGCCGCCAAGGCGGGACTTCGAATGATCGGCGTCTGCCTCACGGCCAGAACCTCGGGGGATGCCGTCGCGTTTGATGGAACGATCCTCGCGTGCCCCCCGCTCATGGTCTCGGACGTCGTATTCACGTTCGGCTCCGAACTTGCCGTACTGTTCATCCCGATGCATGGGACTCAAGGCCTCGCGGCGCTTCACCATCTCCGGCTCTCCGACGCGCGGCCCGAGCAAGCAGAATCGCGCAGGCAGCCGACACGGCGGCCAACAAGACAAGAAATAGGACCGTCCAGGTCGGATTCCCCCTCGCTCCCGGACGGCCCAGCTCGGGAAGACCAAACGCCGTGAGCGTAAAATCCGACGCGGGAACAGGGCCAAACGCGAAATCGTCGAAGACGAACTCATCGCGATAGACCGAGAACTCGGAAACCACGCGCTTGACTGCCAGGCTACGGCTGGGAGCGGGCTCGGTATACTCGATCTCCTCTCTGTCCAAGAAGTCGTGCCCTCCGTCTTGTTGACAACGGCACTCGTACTTTGTGACGGCCCAGTGACGGTTGGGATCGACCAGAAACCATCCCGATCGCCTGAGCTTTCTTGGGTCTTCGTGGGTAAAGTCAATCTTAAACAGCGGACCGTTTTCCTCCCCCAGTGCCGACACCTTTCGTATCGTGAAGCGGGGGTCGGTCATCAACTCACTGATCCGCGAACCAAAGAGCCGAGAGGGAGCATCAACGAATTGGTCGACTCGTAACTTGAGTGTGCGACGAAGATCCTGATCCGCGCCAAGGCTGGCCAGTACGTAGGTTTCCTTCCCCCGATCCCGCCGCAGAGTGAATGACGACTTTCCATCAACACAGTAGACCCAATCTTGTTGTCCATCCACGGGTTCGCGGATCGCTCGCTCCATGGGTCCTGAGCGCTCGAACTGGATGCGCGCTGTGTCGACCTTGGAGTTCACGTCGCCGGGCCGCGATGCCCTGGGGTTGGGAACCTTCCAGCTCCTATGCACGGCGGAACCGCGACAGTGGCTCAGAATCGATTCCATGTCCGCGAGCGCGGATGGATATTCATTCATCACGCGCGCTTTGAGGTCGGTATCCGCGCTCACGGCGCGGAAAGCGATCACGAGCGCAACCGTCCCCACAATTGCCGACCTACTCACGTGGAACCTCGTGCCAAAAAGTACGAGAAACTCTGGTCGGAAACTGGGTCCGGCGGTTGAAGCGACGAACCCAGACTTTGAGCGGAATTTCG
>JAKBAP010000216.1 GCA_021808995.1 Planctomycetota bacterium
AACGCGATGTCATGATTGCCTGGACCGTTCCTACCCGCCGGGTTGCATGGCGTGCTCGATCGCGGTGGCCAGAGCGCTTGGGCGCTGGCTGCCGATCAAGAGGCGAGATCCGTCGATCATGGTGATCCGAACCCCTTGATTGCCCCGCGCGAAAAAGGCTCGTTCGCCGTTCCTGCCCCATCCGACGCCCCAGAATCCGTAATCGGCGATCGGACGGAACGTGACGACCTCGACCTGGCGGATGGAGGAGATCGAGATCATGCGGCGATAGATCGGCACCCAGCCAAACCAGACCCGAATCACGTCCGGGCTCGCCTCGGTCGTCATGTGCAGCAAGAATCCCATCAGAAACGCCCCCACGGTTAACCCCCCCGCGATCGCGACGGCGAGCTCGACCGACCAGGCCCGCCCCTGCGCGCAGCCCAGGACCACCCCGATCTGGAGCAATCCGCAGAGCGTGTAGACACGCCAGTCGAAGTTTTGATCCTCGCGGAACACGACGGCCGGTGATTGGAGGGTCGCCAGGGTCGACACGTTACGCGTCCCCCCGAAGCGCGCCCGCGGGTTGTGCCGCCGCGAGCGCTCGATCGAGCGCCCGCCGCCCCAGGTCGGCGACCCGGTCGGCGGCGACCTGCCAGAGCTTGGGGTTCAGGATCTCCAGCGAGACGCCCCCCTGGTAGCCCATGCGTTCGAGATGCCTGAGAATCGGCGAGATCTGAAAGTCTCCCTCGCCGGGCAAGATCCGGTCGGCGTCTCCGGCGATCTCGCGAGGGACGCCGCTCATGTCGGAGATCTGCGTCCAGGCCAGGGTCTGGGGTGTAAGATAGGCCAGATCGTCGAACTTACTCGGGCCGGTATAGTAATGAAAGACATCCAGACAGACGCCGAGATTGCCCGCGCCGGCCTGGGCGACCAACGCGGCGGCGGTTTCGAGACATGAGCAAATGCCGGATCTTTTTTGAAATTCGAGGGCGAGCCTGACGCCGTACGGCTCGGCGAGGGCCGCAGCCTCCGCCAGTGCCGCGGCCGCCCGGGGGAAATCGGCGGTCTCGGTCTCGCGAACCGGATCGGCGGCCACGATCAAGATCGGGACCTCGAGCTCGGCCAGGATCTCGAGCCTGCGCTTGTAATGGTTCCAGTGGGCGGCCTGCTCGGGCCCGCGCGACAGCAAGAGCCCTCCCTGGGCCGACGCCGCCGCTAGCTCGACGCCAGCCTCGCGGAAAAGCTCGCCGGCCTCCCGCACGGTCGACCCCTCGAGGTAGGTCTCGAGCTTGGTCAGCCAGATTTCCACGCTCGTCCACCCCGCCCGCGCCAGGATCGTCGGGTCCGCGTCATAGGGGCTATTCAGGATTGTTGCTTGGCTGATGCAAGGTTTCATGAGGATTGGTCCAGAAGCCGGCCGCCCTCGGCCGCTCGAGAGGGGAATCACGCACGGGATCGCGCGCCGCCGGCGTGAACGGAACGAGCGGGGCCGCTCACGCGTCTCCAGGAATGGCCTTGCCCTCGAGAAGATCGTCGAGCGCCTGGCACGCGCCTGCCTTGGGAATACGCCATTGCCGGCAACTGTCCCGGTCCCGGATCGTGATCGTGTCGTCGACCGCCGACTGGCTATCGACGGTGAGACAAAACGGCGTGCCGGCCTCGTCCTGGCGGCGATAACGGCGACCGATCGCCCCCTTTTCGTCGTAAAACACGTTGTGCCTGCGTTTGAGGTCGCGATAAATCGCCTCGGCCGCCTCGGGCATGCCGTCGCGCTTGACGAGGGGGAAGATCGCCGCCTTGACCGGCGCGAGCCGGGGATGAAATCGCAACACCGTCCGGGTCTCGCCCCCGACCTGGTCCTCGGCGTAGGCCTCGCAGAGAAACGCCAGCGTCGCCCGGTCCGCCCCCGCCGAGGGCTCGACCACATGCGGCGTGAACCGCTCCTTGCGCTCCTCGTCGAAATAGCTGAGATCCTTGCCGCTGAATTTCATGTGCTGCGAAAGATCGTAATCCCCACGATGAGCGATCCCCTCGAGCTCGCTGAGCCCAAAGGGAAAGGCGTATTCGATATCCGCCGTGGCCGTCGAGTAAAACGCCAGCTCGTCCGGGTCGTGATCCCGGAGCCTGAGCCGATCCGACTTGAGACCCAGATCGATATACCACTGAAACCGCGTCTCGCGCCAGTACGCGTACCACTCTTTCGCCTGGTCCGGCCGGCAGAAAAACTCGATCTCCATTTGCTCGAATTCGCGCGATCGAAACGTGAAATTTCGCGGATTGATCTCGTTGCGAAAGCTCTTCCCCACCTGGGCGATCCCAAACGGGAGCTTCACCCGCCCCGTATCCACGACGTTCTTGAAATTGGCGAAGATCCCCTGGGCCGTCTCGGGCCGCAAATAGGCGACGTTGGACTCGCTCTCAAGCGCCCCCACGTAGGTCTTGAACATCAGGTTGAACGCGCGGGGCTCGGTCAGGGTTCCCCGCTCGTCGGTGGCCGGGCCGACGACCTTCTCGCGGTCGGCCTGATCGAGCTTCAAATAGGGAATCACCGAGGGCGCGCCGACGGGCTGGCCAAAGCGCTTGGCGAGCTTGGCGGCTTTCTTCTCGATGTATTCGGCCGCTTCCTCGGGCGTCCCCCCCAGCCCCGCGAGCCAGGCCTCGGTCGGCTCTCCCTTGTGATTGACCATCGCGTAAACATGCGCGAACACAAAGATTTGGTCGGCTCGATACCGTTCCTTGGTGGCGCGACAGTCGACCATGGGGTCGGAAAACCCTCCGACGTGTCCGGACGCCTCCCAGACCCGCGGGTTCATGATGATCGAGCAGTCGAGCCCGACCATGTCGTCGCGCATTCGCACGTTGTCGCGCCACCAGGCGTCCTTGATGTTGCGCTTGAGCTCAACCCCCAGGGGACCGTAGTCCCAGAAGCCATTGATTCCGCCGTAGATTTCGCTGGACGGAAAAATGAAACCTCGGCGCTTGCAGAGGGAGACCAGTTTATCCATATCGTCGAGCATGGGTCACCTTTCGTAGGGGCGCGACCGTGGCAAGGCCCGCCCGTTCGGCTCCTGGGGTCATCCGCGAGTTCGGGCCTCGATCCGCGGTGGATCGCGGTGAATTTCCGCGATCAGATGGAATTGGTCCACGGCGGCCGCGAGGTCGATATCGGGGTCGAGCCCGATTTGCCGCACGCGCCGGCCCCCCCGACCGAGGCGGATCACGCTCGCCAGCGGTCGCGAGCCAAAATCGCGCGAGACCTCCCGCCACTGGGCGGCCACCATCAGGGCCGAGTCGTTTGCGGGCTCAAGCGCCATCGAGCGCCCGTCCCGGGGTTGATCCAGGGCCGCCATGAGAGCGCCGGCCAAGAGCGAGTCCTCAAGGCTGATCTCGCCATCGGTGCCCGAGCACACCAGATGAAGCACCCGAGCCCCGCCAACGGCGTCCTCGACCGCCCCCGCCGTCGCGCTGAGATTGGCGAACGACGCGATGAACGTTCGCTCCGCCTCCAGGCTCGCCATGATCGCCACCGTGCCATTGGTCGTGGTCATCACCAGGCTCTTGTCCCGGCACAGCTCGGGGGTGAAATCGCCGGGCGAATTGCCCCGATCAAAGCCGGCGATTCGCAAGCCCTGGCGTTCACCCGCCAGGATCGCGGTCCCGGCGGGCAAGGAGGCCGCGACAGCCTGGGCCTCCTCGATCGACAGCGTCGGAAAAATCACCCTGGCCCCGGCCGCCAGGGCATGCGTCATCACCGTTGTCGCTCGCAGCACGTCCATCACGACCGCCACTCCCCCGCGGAGCAAACCGGACGGGATCAAACTCGGCAACAGGTGAACGAAAACCGGCGTCCCCTCGACCCGTCCCATGAACGCCATCGCCCCCAGACCCTGTCCACCGACAAAATCCCAATCCACACCCACGGATTATGGCATAAGCCGACCATCGTGGGGAATCCAGCCGTGATTTCCCGGAATCGCCCAGCCCCGGCCCAACCGCGTCGTCACGGCCCCTGAATGGTCGTTCTTGACGAGCGATGGCCTGAAATCACGACGACCAAGCCCGAAGGCGCGAAAAAAAACCGGCCGAGCCGCGAGGGCGGTCGGCCGGTCGATTCGCGTTTGATGATCGCCGGCTCAAGAAATCAGCCGAGGATCTGGTCGGCCCGGGGCAAGAGCGAGGCGAAATCGAGCTTGCTGGGGCAAGCGTGACGAGCGGCCTCGAGGTCGGCACCCTTCCAATCGCGAGCGGTCTCGTGCATCTCGGCATAGAGACGACGGGCCTCGCCGCGATAGCCGTGGTGGTCGTGGTAGGTGAGAAACCGGGTCAGGTTGCCGAGCTCGGCCGTGGTGCCGGCGGCGACCGAACAGCGACCGTCACAACCGGAGCACAAGGTTGGACCAGCGGCGATGGTGGCATCACGCAGGGCGTCCATCTGAGCCTTGGTCAGCGGGCTAAAGGTCCGAGCGGCCGCCACGTTTTCGCGGACCTGGTCGGTGTTTCGCATCGAAACGCAGCATGACGAAAATCGCTCGTCGGTCCAGATCGCGTGCAAGAGGCCCTGATAGGGCGTGAGCTTCTTTTCCTTGAGCTCGGGCAGGCGGGCCGCGATGTCGGCGAGCTTCACGTTGCCGGCGACTTGCTTCATCGAGATCAGGCCGATGCCCGCCTTGTGACAGGCGTCCAGAGCGCGATTCATCGCGTCTTCCTGGGCCATCCAGGGGTTATTCTGAAGCATGATGGCGTCGACAAAGCCCCCCTTGGCGGCCGCCTGAAGAATCTCGGGCCTGCGGAGATGGTGCGTCGAAAAGCCGACGAACTTGGCCTTGCCCGATTTGCGAATGGCCTCGGCCGTTTCCTTGAATTCCTTGCTCGTGGGCCATTCCATCTCGGTGTTGACGTCGTGGTCGCCCAGGGCGTGGATAAAGATCAGGTCGACGTAGTCGGTCTGAAGCGCGGCCAGCCGTTCGTCGAGCTTCTTGAGCATCTCGCTGGGGGTGCCAGGATGGTCCTTGGTGACCAGGAACAGTTGCTTGCGAATCGACGAGTCGGATTGCAGCCAGCGGCCAATGGCCGGTTCCGATCCGTAGCTCTTGGCCGTGTCGACATAGCGAATGCCGTTGGCCCAGGAGAACCGCAAGATCCGGTCAAGGCCGACGCTCTTCCATGTGCCCAGATTCAGCATGCTGACTTCGACGCCGGTCCGACCCAGCGTTCGCTTGGTCAGGAGCTTTTCGGAGGCCTTTTTGCCGGCCACGGCCTGCGCGCCGGCCAGTTGCGTCGATCCCATGACCGCGCCGGCGGCCGCCACGCCCGCCCCGACCTCAAGAAAACCACGCCGATGAATCAGCGCCTGGTCTTGCGACTGATCGCCCCAATTCCGCATTCGAGGACTCCTCTCTTGCAACGGTTCGAACCGACACACCCGGGCTGTTACTCTCGACGAAACTCTTCAAACAAGCTAATCGACCCACCCAGGGTTGTCGAGCAAGAACTTTGTTCTTGGACCAGGATTTCGCCGGTCGGCCGAACCTCACCGCGAGGGGGGTTCGAGCCCGCCTCGTCAAAATCAAACGCCAGCCTCGACCAGATCGGCGCGGGCGCTCGGTCGGCCGGCGCTGACCAGTTCCTCGCGATACACCCGCACGTCCGACGGGGCCTCAATGCCCAACCGAACCTGATTGCGGTCGATCTTCACGACCGTGAGCACGATTCCGCCGTCGATCACGATCTTCTCGTTCAGCTTGCGGCTCAGTACCAGCATGTTCTAGCTCCTTCTTTGGGATTGTCGCGTGTTCGCGAACGTCCAGGAAATCTTGCCTGCCTCGTGTGTCATGGCCTTGTCGTGGTGACGCCCCACTGTCGCGTCGCCCCCATTGGGATTCACCCTAATGCATTGCCAATGCCATGTCTTCTCTCCAAACTGTGAATAGCGATCTAACTCTCTTGCGTGACAGGAAGATAAAATTTCCTCAAGTCGTCTAGAGGGGAGGCCGAATCGGCGGATTGTCGGCTTGACTTGAAACTTTTCTTCTCAAAATGCCAAAGACGGGCCCTCGAGATGAGAATAAAGGGTGAATTCGCCGTCGGGATAGCCAACATGGGAAGAAGACGCTACGATTCGCCCTGGTTTTCATGGGGCGGCCGTCACGCGGTTCGAATGCAACCCATGATTTTCACGGTTCAAGGTCGACTCGACTGGCCATCGAGTATGGGAGCGTCAAGATGGCTCGGGTGGGGCTTGGGCACGATACACACCGGTTGGTTGAGGGACGCCCGCTCATTCTGGGGGGCGTGCGGATCGAACATCCGCGCGGACTCCTTGGCCATTCCGACGCCGACGTCGTGTGCCACGCAGTGGTGGATGCAATCCTGGGGGCGGCCGGGCTGGGGGATATCGGCGACCATTATCCCGACACCGATCCTCAATGGCGGGGCGCGGACAGCACCCGGCTCTTGACCGACGTCGTCGAGCGGGTTCGCAAGCTCGGCTGGTCGATCGTCAACTGCGACGTCATTATTCATGCACAGGAACCGAAGCTCACCCCGCACAAGCCGGCGATCCGAGCGAGCCTGGCGCGGTTGCTCGGGGTCGAGCTTGCCTCGGTCAACGTGAAGGCCAAGACCGGCGAACACGTGGGCCCGGTCGGCCGGGGCGAGGCGGTCGTCTGCGAGGCCGTCGTGCTACTCAATCCTTTGACCACCGAGGGCTAGACGCCGAGACCGATACCAAGGGATGGACCCCGATCCCAGCGCCCTCGCGATTTCTCTCTAACCCGTGAAGACCCGTCATGGCACTGCGCGTTTATAACACCCTCACCCAAACCAAGGTCCCCTTCGAGCCGGTCGTGCCGGGGAAGGTTGGGATGTACGTCTGTGGCCCGACCGTCTATTCGCCGAGCCATATCGGCCACATGGTCGGGCCGGTGATCTTTGACACGATCAAGCGCTATCTGGTGTATCTGGGCCTGGAGGTCACCTGGGTCGTCAACATCACCGACGTTGATGACAAGCTCATCATCCAGGCTCAGAAAGACGGAACGACGGTCCACGACCTGGCCGAACGGGTGACCCGCGACTATCTCGATTGCTTGAGGGCGCTTGGCGTCGACGGGATCGACCAGATGCCCCGCGCGACCGAGCACATCGCCGAGATCGTGGCGATGAACAAGGGCCTGATCGCCAAGGGATACGCCTATGAATCCGCGGGCGACGTCTATTTTGACGTGACCAAGGCGGCCGAATACGGGAAGCTCAGCCATCGCGACCCCGAGGAGCTCCTGGCGGGCGCTCGGATCGAACCGTCGTCGATCAAGCGGCATCCCGGTGATTTCGCCCTCTGGAAGAGCTCCAAGCCCGGTGAGCCGGCCTGGGAGAGCCCCTGGGGGCCCGGTCGGCCCGGCTGGCACATCGAATGCTCGGCGATGAGCATGAAATTCCTGGGCGAGCGGTTCGACATCCACGGCGGCGGCCTCGACCTCGTCTTTCCCCACCATGAAAACGAGCTCGTGCAATCCGAGTCGTTCACCGGGGTCCCATTCGCCAACTATTGGATGCACAACGGCCTGTTGACCAAGGACGGGCGGAAAATCTCCAAGTCCGACCCCGGCACGATCGTGCTCATGAGCGACCTGCTCAAGGCCCACGCGCCCGATACGATCCGCGCCCTCTTGCTCTCAAGCCATTATCGCCGTCCCATTGATTTTGGCCCCAATCGCCTGGCCGAAATCGGGCGCGGATTGCGGACCTTCGAGCGGGCCTTTGAGCGCTATGCCGAGCGGACCGGCCGGTCGTTTTACACCCTGGTCGCGGCCCCGCGTCGCGAGCCCTTCGAGCCCGGCGAATCACCCATGCTCCGCGAGATCGCCGAGCATCGCCAGCTCTTTCTCGACGCCATGGATGACGACTTCAATACCGGCGGGGCGATGGGCGAGCTCTTCGAGATTGTCCACGTCCTCAATCGCTTCACCGACGCCGGGCAAGCCATCTCCGAGGGCGAATACCAGGCGGGCATGACCGTGCTCAAGGAGCTCGCGGGGCTCTTGGGGCTTTTCACTTCCCCGGCGGAACGGGCAGCCCCGGTTCGCGACGCCCTGGTCGGGCCGCTCCTGGATTTGCTCCTGGAGCTGCGAAACAGGCTGCGCAAGGACAAGAATTTCGCCCTCGCCGACGAAGTTCGCCAGCGGCTGGCGGCGCTCGGCGTCACGATCGAGGATCGGCCGGACGGCAGCCGCTGGCGGGTCGACACCGAACCCTAACGGAAACCGCTCGACGGAGCGGATCAAGGAGCGTCCTGGATGACGCGTGCCCATGGATTCCCAATCGTCCCCGCCATCGTGGTGGCCTCGGGACGGGTCGTCGGGGTCGATCCCGGCCTGAACGTGACCGGCTACGCCGTCGTCGAGCGAACGCCACGAGGGGCGGCGATCATCGAGGCCGGCGTGATTCGCCCCCGTCGCTCAGGCCTGGGACCGCGGCTGGCCGCGATTCACCAAGGAATCCTCGAGATCCTCGGGGCCTTCCCAGCTAGCGCCCTCGCTCTCGAACAGGTCCATAGCCGGGTCGCCTTTCCGCGGACAGCCCTCCTGATGGCCCACGCCCGGGGCGCGATCGTCCTGGCCGCCGAGCTCAGCCAGACCCCTGTCTTTGACTACGCCCCCGCCCGCGTCAAGAAGACGATCACCGGCAACGGCCGAGCCCCCAAGTCGCAGATCCAGCACGCCATCATGACCGAATTCGGGCTCGATCAGCTTCCCGAGCCCCACGACGTGGCCGACGCCTGCGCGATCGCGCTCTGCCACGTCGCGCTCAACCGTGACTCGCTGGGGCTGGCCAGCGGCGGATAAGCCAGCAAA
>JAKBAP010000217.1 GCA_021808995.1 Planctomycetota bacterium
GAATTCACGCCCGTGATCACCGGGGCGCTCTGCTGGTTGTTTCCACCACTCGCGAGCACGATCTGCTGGTCGTTGGCGAAGATCGCGTTCTGGCGGAGCAGGTTTCCCGTCCCCGTCGTGACCAGAACGCCCACCCCCGCCGCCCCCGCCGTCGTGTTATAGGCAATCACATCGGAAGCCCCGGCCGTCGATCCCCCAATCGTGTTTCCCGAGCCCGAAACCGAAACCCCCTCTTCGTTTCCCGGGCCGGGGCCCGTTCCCGCGAGGTTCGTGCCGAGATAATCCCCCACGATCGCGTTGTTGCTGGAGTTGGCGAGAACCCCAGCCCCGGCGAAATTCGCGATGTCGAGCCCCTTGATCACGCTCCCGTCGGACCCCGTCCCCAGCGTCAATCCGGCGCTCGCCTCCCCGTTGCCATTGAGCTGGATCACAGGCGCCAAGGTCAAAGCGCTAAAGCCCGGCTGCGACGTCCCATCGATCGTGGTCGCCGCCGTGATCGCCGGCAGCGCCGTCGGCGGCGCGATCGTCCAGGTATTTGTCGTACTGTCATAACCCGGGTCACTCGTCGGAAGATTGAACGTGATCCGCGAGCCCGGGATCGCGTCCGCGTTCAAGATGGCCGCCCGCAGTGAGCCAACAGTCGGGCTGCTGTTGCTTCCATTGTCCGCGGTCGTCGTCACCACGAAGCTCGTCCCCGCCGATACCCCGTTTGAAAGGGCCGACGTGTCATTCGTCGGCGAGGTCGCCGTCGCCGTCACGACCTGCCCCACCCCAGTCGTCGTTGGGAACACGGCGAAAACCCCCGCCCCGCCCGTCGCGTCGGTGGTGATCGTCTGCGAACCCAGATAAACATGCGCTTGCCCCGGCGTCCCGGGATCACCAGGGGCGCTGCGGAAAAACTGGAGCGTGTACGACGTGCTCGCCAACCCCGAAAACAACCCGAACACCAATGTCTCGCTCCCAAACGCCACCGCGCCAATCAGCGTCGGCGCCGGCTGGGAATTGTTCGCGAGATTCGCCGAGTTCAATACAATCGCTTGATTATTCGAGAAAATTGAATTCTCGCTGATCAGATTCCCCACCCCCGAATTCACGTCAACGCCCACGCCAGTCGAGCCAACGTTCGTGTTGAAGGCAATCGAGTTCGCGCCCGCCCCAGACACGCCCCCAATCGTGTTGTTCGACCCGTCGATCTGAATTCCGACGCTGTTCCCGGGCCCCGCCGTCGCGCCATCCGGCGCGACCCCAACAGAGTTCGCCGCCACCGTCTCGTCACTGGTCGCGACGTCGATCCCGATCTGGGTGAAATCGACCACGGCCAGCCCCTTGATCAGCCCCCCCGACGCCGTGATCGTGAGCCCCACGCCGATCGTTCCCGACCCCGTGATCTGAATCACGGGCGATCCGCCATAACCCGGCTGGGACGAGCCATCCAGGATCACCGACGTCGTGATCGCCGGCAACGCGGACGCCGGCGCGATCGTCCACGCCTTGGTCGACGCGTTATAACCCGAATCCGAGGTCGGAATCGCGAAGGTGATCGTGGTCGTTCCCAACGTGACCATGTCCGCGTCCAGGATCGCCTGCCGCAACGAGCCCACCGCCTGGCCCGCCCCGCCGTCACCCGTCCGCGTCACCACGAACGGCGATTGCAAACTCACGCCCGTGGCGAATACCGACGTGCTATTCGCCGGCGAGGTCACCGTCGCCGTGATCGTCTGACTCGACTGCAAGGGGGCGGCCAGGCCGAGCGTCTCCGTGAATGCCCGCGACCCCGCCGCGGCCAGGTTGATCGTCGCGCTCCCCAGATACTCAAACGCCGGTGCCTGACCACTCGCCGAACCGGCGAAAAACTCCACCGTGTAAGTCCCCGCCGCGAACCCGCTCACAGAGCCATCGACCGTCAGAGTGGTTCCAACCGTCGTCGCCGCCAGGCCCGTCGGCGCTGACTGCCCCCCATTCGCGCCCCCCACAAGATCGATCCCAAGTCCACCATTCGAGAAGATCAGGTCTTGCGAGATCAAATCGCCACTCGCCGAGGACCCAGACACCCTCACACCATAACCCGTGTTCCCCGTGATCACATTCGCGAGGACCTGATCCGCGCTCGTGGTCAGGGTGATCCCGGTCCCACCGAAATTCGTCAGCTCCAATCCCTCGACCACACTCCCAGCCGAGCCCGATCCCAGCGTCGGACCGCCAAACGACCCACCCCCGCCATCGACCACGATCAAGGGCGATCCCGCGTAGCCAGCCTGGCTCTCCCCGTTGACGATCGTCGCCGCCGTGATCGTCGGAAGCGCGCTCCCCAGCATGATCGTGAACGGCCCCGTCCCCGAGATCGCGAATCGAATCGTCGATCCCGGCGCCAGGTTCGCCGCCGTGATCGCCGACCGCAACGTCCCCGGCCCCGTGTCGTTGGTGTTCGTGACCACCAGCGGCGGCTCGACCGTCGTTCCGGCCGAAAACATCGACGTCCCCTTGGACGCCACCGTCGCCGTCGCCGCGATCGTGTCTCCCGCCGCCAACCCGGTCCCCGAAATCGTCACGCTCGATGGTGTCGTCCCCACCGTCATCGTCTGGCTCGCCAGAAACGTCCGCCCAACCGGCGACGCGTCGACTCGATAGAAATCCAGAGTGACCACCGTCCCCGTCGCCACCGTCGTCCCATTGTCCGAGACCAACACCGACAACGTCCCACTCTGAAGCGACGCCGCGATCAACGTCGGAGCCGGCTGATACTGATTCGCCCCAGGCCCCAACGCGATGTCGTTGGCCTCCGCCGGCGAGAGTGTCCCATTCGTTCCTGAATACATGTTGTCACGAATCGCGTCTTGATTCCCTGACAACACCGCGACCCCCTGCGCCGCGCTGTACCCAACCGTGTTCGCCGCCCCGGCAGCCGTCCCGCCAATCGTGTTTCCCGACGAATTGAAAATCTGAACCCCAACCGAATTCCCCTGGTTCGCCCCCGACGAATCCACCCCCACCAGGTTCCCCTCGACCACGTTCGCCGTCGCCGTCGTCCCCGTGATCTGCACCCCAGACGTCGTATTCCGACCAATCAAATTCCCCGCCGCCGCCGTCACCCCGCCGATCGTGTTGCTCGATCCCCCATCAATGAGAACCCCAACCCCATTCCCAGCCTGATACACGCCTCCAACCAGATCCACGCCAAGCTGATCCGCCGCGATCACATCGTTGCTCGACTCAACATGCACCCCAGCCCCACTGAATCCCGCGATCGTCAGCCCCTCGACCACGCTGCCACTCGAACCCGACCCAAGCAAAAGCCCATCACCCGTCGTCGACGTCCCCAGGATCACCACCGCGGGCGCTCCCACCGCGTAACCCGTCTGCGTCGTCGCGTCAATCGTCGTCGCCACCGTGATCGCCGGCAGCGGCGTCAACGGCATGATCGTGAAAGGCGCTGATCCCGTCAGATTGAAATCAATCGTCGAGCCAGGCGCCTGATCCGCCGCCGTGATCGCCGCGCGCAGACTCCCACTTACGGTTGCGGAATCACTCGTGCTCGTTACGCTGAAGGTCGAAAGCAAAACCCGAGCCTCGAACCGCTCGAAATCGAGGTCCAAACGCCCCCTTCGCACTCGCCGACGACCCCCCTCGAACACCGGACGCTTCCCCATCCCCCACCCCCGATCAATCCGCGACCCCCCCGACGCCACACCGACAAACGATCCAGATTAGCATGCTAGCGCGCCGCCACGCATCAGTGCACTTTTCGAATCTCCAGGAGGACCCGGCCCTGACCAGGGGAGCATGGTCGTCCACGGGGAATCGTTATCAACATCCTATGGGCAATAGGGATACGGCGCGTGGACCACCCCGCGTGCCGACCGTGGGCCTTGATACTATAGCCTCTAGATTTTAGCCGATCAAAGAACTCGACTCAAAGACTTCGTCCTTGCCAGGCTTTCTAGATTGCCTGGAATGTCAAGCTGGTGATGAAATCATCGTTGTTCGGCGATGGCTTCGAGGACGGCCTGGTGGAAGCGGCCGTTGCTCACGACGACCCCTTTGTTGGCGAGGAGTTCGCGTCCGTGGTGGAATTCGAGGGGTCGGCCCATGATGTCGGTGACGGTTCCGCCAGCCTCCTCGACCAGGAGCGCGCCAGCGGCGTGGTCCCAGATTTTCTCGCGGTAATCCTTGCGTGTGGGCAGGCGGAGGTAGAGGTCGGCCTCGCCGCGGGCGACGACGGCGTATTTGGCCTGGCTATCCATCCGTAGCGACGGCGAGGTGATGCCCAGCCGCCGGGCGATCGTGGCCGATTCGTCCTGGGCGCTATGGGATGGGTCGTAGGATTCGCAATAGTGCGCGAACCGAAGCTCGCCGGAGTCGCCAACGTGAATCCGCTCGGCGGCCGGATTCGCCTGGCGGGCCTGATCCTCGGAAATCATATAAGCGCCCGCGCCGCGGATCGCGTAAAACAGCGTCCCTGGCTTGGCTTTCGCCGGCCTGTAGTCCAGGCTCGGGCAAGCGAGAGCCCCGACCACGACGCGTCCCTCCACGATCAAGGCCAGCGCGACCGCGAACTGGCCGCCACGAAGGAAACCCTTGGTCCCATCGATCGGGTCGACGGTCCAGAATCGCGACCCGCCGTGGTCGGCCGCTCCATGGTCGAGACACCGGATGAGCGCCTCTCGATCGCCGGGCGAGCTGGTCGCGCCGGCTTTCGGTTCACGAGGTTCCTCGGCGCGAAATCGCGTGAAATACTGGGCGGCATGGCTCAGGAGCGGCTCGTTTTCGGGCTTCACGAGATCCGCGGAGTTTTCCTCCGCGAGAATCGGGTCGTCGGGAAACGCCTGGGCCAGGGTTTGCACGATCAGGGCCTGGCTGCCGAAATCGGCGATGGTGACAGGGCTTGAGTCGTTCTTGGCGAGAACCTCGGCCTTGATTTCCCTCTGAACCGCCCGACAGAGCCGAGCCGCCCGAGCCACCGCGAAAAGAGCCGTCCGACACTCACGCTCATACGTTACCTCGGTCATTCGCATATCTCCAATCCCGCCATTCAATGTTGATAAAACGCAACGATTCTTCGCGCGGGACGAGTGTTCGTGTGTAACGTAAGACAGATCCAGACCAGGGTGTGCCGCTATTGTTACATCATTCGCCCCCCAGTTGCGAGCCCGTGGTTTCGCGGATGGGAGTCGAGGAGGACGCGATTCATGCTCGACGAGACACCGCTTGATCGCCGGTGCAGGCTGTTGCGAATCCTGATGTCGAGCCATTTTGGCCTGACCCTGCGCGAGATTTCCCAGGAATTTGGAGTCTCGCAAAAGACCGTCCTCCGCGATCTTCAGGGACTGTCGTCGGTTGGTTTCGTGATCCGAGAGGATCTGGTCGAGCATGGCTGCAAGAGATGGCGGCTGGTCGACGGCAAAAAGCTCCCGCCGCTAAGGCTTGCCTTCGAGGAGGCGTCGGCGCTCTTGCTCGCGGTTCGTTCGTTGGATCCGCTCGCGGGCACGCACTACTGGAAGGCCGCGCGGAAGGCAATCGCCAAGGTCCGGGTGGAACTCGGCACCGAGGTCCTACGCTATCTGGACAAGGTCTCGGATCATTTTCACCACGCCGGAAACCACTTCGCCCACTATTCCGACAAGGCTCCGGTGATTGAAACCATCGCCACCGCCTGCGAGGAAGGACGTAAGCTCAATCTCGAATACCAATCGATGAAAGCCACCGCCCCCTCCTGGCGCGAGGTCCATCCCCGGGCGCTTGTCCGTTTCAAGGAGTCGCTCTATCTCGTCGCCTTCGCTCCCGATCATGGCGAGATCCGCGAATACAAGGTCGATCGCGTGTCGAAGGCGATCCTCAAGGACGAAACCTTCCCATCCCGTGAAAACCTGGACATGAAGGCCCATTTCGCCAAGAAATGGGGCATGCACGGCGGCGATCGCGAGGTCGTGGTCCGCGTCCGGTTCCGGCCCGAGGTCGCGCGCTATGTGCTCGAAACCGTCCGCCATCCCGGCCAAATCCTGACCTCCGAGCCCGACGGCGGCCTGACCGCCCAGTTCACACTCTCGACCACCATCGAGATCAAAAGCTGGATCCTGAGCTTCGGCGCGACCGCCCTCGTCCTTGAGCCCCACGACCTTCGCGACGAAATCCAGGCCGATCTCAGACGAATGCTCGCCGCCTACCAGGCCGACCCGCGAACACCCCCCGCGAACGTGTCCACCCCTTGACGCCCGGAGAGCAAGGACGATGAACCCCGAATCAAACCCCGCTCGAACCGAATCCGACCTGATTCCCGTTCGAGCCCTCAATCAGGCCACCTACTGCCAGAGACTCTATTACCTCGAATATGTCGAATCCGTGATGCCAATCAACGAATTCGTCGAGGAGGGCCTCTTCACCCACCGCCGGGTCGACGACCCCGACCTCGCACATCGCTCTCGCAAGGAAGGAGACATCACCAAGACCCGAGGCGCTGCCCTCTCGTCCGAATACCTGGGAATCACCGCCAAGCTCGACCTGATCGAGGAAGAGCAGGGGGTCGTTCGCCCCGTCGAGACCAAACGCTCCGCGGCACCTCGCGACCCAGCCGGCGAGCCGACCTTCTGGGATAACGACGCCGTTCAACTCTGCGCCCAGGCCCTCCTGATCGAGGAAAACCTGGCCCTCCCCGTCTCGAGCGGCGTGATCTATTACGCGGGATCAAGGACTCGCGTCGACGTCCCCATGACCGTTGCCCTACGCGAGCAAACCCTCGCGACCATCGCCACCGTCAAGGAGCTCGCTCGCCGTGAAACCCCCCCCGAGCCCCTTCCGCCCGAACTTCGAAATCGATGCTTCGGATGCTCTCTTGCCCCCATCTGCCTCCCCGAGGAAACCCTCTACCTCTCGACCCCAAAATCAGTCGAGCAAGCGCCCGTCACCCAGGACCCGACCGATTCCTCGATTTCGCTCCTCAGAGTCATGGCCGCCAAGGACGAACGCGCCGTGCTCTACGTCCAGTCGCCAGGGGCGCGCGTCGGGTGCCGCGGTGCCCACCTCGTTGTCACGATCGAGGGCCGCGAGGTCAATCGCGCCCCCATCGCCACGATCCGTCAGATCGTCGTTTTCGGCAACGCGCAGGTCTCAACCCAGGCGTTGCACGCCCTTACGCAAGCCGAAGTCCCCGTCGTCTATTTGAGCGGCCACGGCCGGTTCGTGGCCTCGGTGATGCCCGCCCCTCCCAAGAACGTCGGCCTACGCTCCGCCCAGTACCGGGTCTTTTCCGATCGTGAGCGATCCTTGGGTCTGGCGCGGGCGGTCGTGGCGGCCAAGATCGCCAATCAGCGCACCCTGATGATGCGCTCACTGCGTTCCCAAGGTGTCACGCGAGCAGTCGACGAGGCGGACCCCGCGGACCGGGCCTCGATACGCGCCAGCGACGAGCCGGCCGCCCGAGAAATGTCGGCCCTGGCCGCGCGAGTCCCTGGCGCTCCCGATCCCGCGGTCCTGCTGGGGCTCGAGGGGCAAGCGGCGGCGCTTTATTTCGGCAATTTTAGCCGGATGCTCAAGGCTCGCTCGCCCGGCCGCTCATTTGACTTCACGACCCGCAATCGCCGCCCGCCTCGAGACCCGGTCAACGCCCTCCTGAGCTTCGCCTACGCGATGCTGGCCAAGGATTGCTTTTCCGCCGTCTGCACGGTGGGCTTCGATCCGTATCAAGGCTTTTATCACACCGGACGGCATGGTCGGCCGTCGTTGGCACTCGACCTAATGGAGGAATTCCGCCCGGTGATCGCCGACTCCGTGGTTCTCTCGCTGATCAACAACGGAATGCTCGCCGAGGGCGACTTTCTGACCTGGCGCGACGCCTGTCAACTCACCGACGACGGCCGAGCAACGTTTTTCCGGGCCTACGAGGGACGTAAGGCGACCGAGGTCGCGCATCCGGTCTTTGGTTACACGATGACCTATGGGCGGATGTTGGAGATTCAGGCCCGAATGTTGTCGGGATATGTTCGGGGCGACTTGCCCGCGTACACCGGCTTCACGGTGCGATGAGGCTCAGTCCTTGATCGAGGTTTATCGTGACGAGGCATTCATGCAAACCTACCTGGTGGCCTATGACATCTCGGACCCCAAGCGTCTGCGGCGGGTGGCGAAGGCGTGCGAGGATTTCGGGCTGAGACGACAATATTCGGTGTTTTTTTGTCGACTGGCGGCCGTCGACGTGGTACGACTGAAGACACGATTGTATGACGTCATCGATTTAGACCACGACCAGGTCTTGTTCATCCCGCTGTGTGAGCGGTGCGCGAGTGCGATCGAGTCCCTGGGCCGCCCGACCGAGCCGTACGACGCCCGAGACGTGGTGATTATCTCGTAAGGGAGGACCGAACCAGCCATGTTCGTCAATGCACCTAGTCACGAGAGCATCGCTGCCTGGTCGAGAGATTCTCGCCATGGGTGGGGCATCAATGGGGCCACGGCCCCTGGCGGGGCCGTGGAAAGAAACTGGGCGAACATTCGAGGAGCTCATCTAGCTCCAGCTTCAATGAGGCCCGCACAAAAGCGCAGGACGAAGCAGGGCGGCCACTTGACGGAGTCGAGGGCCTTCGATAGTATGGGATCTAGATGAAAAAGTTCTGGAGCTAGATAAGTTCCAAAGAGAAGGTCAAAAATGGCCACCACGGACAGCTTGGACCAGCTCGTACGTTCGGCATACACGCAACTCCTCTGTGAAAAAGGGTCCTCAGTCGACTCGATCTTGGCCAGTCCCGAACTTCGGCGACTGTTCCTCAATG
>JAKBAP010000218.1 GCA_021808995.1 Planctomycetota bacterium
TAAAAGAGCGAGCCGATCAGCATCGGGACCTGGGCACGGTCGGTCCAGGCGTGCAGTTCGGCGTCGATCAGGGGGGCGTTGGCGACCCAATCGGCGGGGGGATAATTGGGCGCGACCGGGGCCAATTGGCGGGCGACCGTCTCGAACGAGAGCTCGGGCTCGATCTTGATATAGCTAAACGGATAGGACGTTTCGGGCCAGACGATCAGGTCGGGGCGCTGATGGGCGACCGCGCGGGCGACGAGGGCCTCGATCAGGGTCACGATCTGCCCAGGGTCTCCTTTCATCTTGCGCCGCTGTTCGATGTTGGATTGCAGAAGGGCCATCCGCGGACCACTGCTAAAGCGGGCCGTCGACAGGCGATAACCCCCGTAGCACAACGTCGAGCCGACCAGGATCGTCACAACGCAGACCCGAGCGTATTGCCGGGGGCAAAATCGGATCCCGTTGGTTCTGGACTTGCGAAAAAGGGGGAGCGAGAGCAAGTCGACCACGAACGCATTGACAATCGCGATCAGCAGGCTGACGCCCAGGGCACCTGTCAGGTCGGCGATCTGGATCATCGGCGTGATCTGGTACTGGCTGTGCGCCAGATAATACCAGGGAAAGCCTGAGAGAATATGTGCCCGGGCGTACTCGAGACCGACCCAGATCATCGGCGCGACCATCATCAGGGGAACGCGCAGGCGCAAGACGGCGGTCCGCGCGAACAGCAGGAAAAGCGGAGGCCAGGTCGAGAAAAAAAGGGCCATCAGGATCCAGCCCGGCCACGCGGCGGGGTCGATGATTCGGATCCACTCGAGAGCCAGCAGCCAGAATGTCAGCCCTCCCATCCAGGCCGAGAGATAGAGACGGAGTGGTGGTCGTTCGAGAGTGGCGAGTCGAAACAACGGGACGAGCGCCAACCAGGCGAGCCAGCTCCACCCGATGGGCGGAAACGAGGTCCAGAGCAGGACGGCGGACGTGACCGCGGCGATCTCGGGCCGACGGGAGAGCGGCGCGTCGATTCGACGGACCAGCGACTTGGTCTCGGGGTGGTCGAGCTCGTCCGTGCTGGTCATGTTGTTTCCTGGGAAAGGGTCGTTGGTCGTGCCCGGGCCGGCATCCGTGGTCCGGTGGTCTTGATGGGAGCCGTGGGACAGTGCGACATGTTATCCCATCGGGAGAAAGGGGACAATTTCACCCGCCGCGTAGTCGCGGTCGCCGGCCTCGAAGGCCAGGAATCCGTCGGCCTCCGCCGCCCGCCGCAGGTCGGCCGAGCCGGCCCATTCCAGCGGCCTGGCCACCGGAGGAGTGGATGTCGTCGTCAGGACCGCCGGAAAATACGTCGGCCGGTCGCCCCGGTGCGAAAACGGCCCCTCCAGCCGCGCGGACGATCGCGCGAATGCATTCCCGGGCCGACCCGCCAGCAACCACAATGCCGGGCGCGCGAAAACCAAAAAGCCCACGAGCGACCCCACCGGATTTCCCGGCAGGCCAAAAACCAGCGTGCCCGGCCGATCCCCCCGCGGCCGCGCGACGCCAAACCAGATCGGCTTGCCAGGCTTGATCCGGACCTTATGAAAGACACACTCAACCCCGAGCGCCTCGAGCGAGGCCGGAACCAGGTCGCGCTGGCCAGCCGAAACCCCCCCCGTGACGATCAGCAGGTCGGCGTCGAGCCCGCGCTCGAGCGCGGCCCGCAAGGCCTCGGGCCGGTCCGGGGCGATCTCGAGCGCCCGGGCCCTGGCCCCCGCCTGGACCGCGAGCGCGGTCAGCATGGTCGAGCCGGAATTGCGAATCTGGCCTGGCCCCGGCGCGGAGTCGGGCTCGACCAGTTCGTCGCCGGTGGGGACGACCACGACCTCCGGCCGGGGCGTGGCCATCACCCGCGGGCAACCAAACGACGCCAACACCCCGAGCCGCGCCGGCGTGAGCTCCCGACCCCGCTCGACCACCACGTCGCCGGCACGCGCCTCACGCCCCCTGCGAAGGATGTTTTGCCCCGGTTTGATCGAGGGCTCGTCGATCACCACGAAGTCGCCCGATCGGTGGGTCCGCTCGTGCATCACGACCACGTCAGCGCCCAGGGGCAGGGGGGCCCCCGTCATGATGACGGCCGCCTCGCGATCGCCCAGCCCACGAGACGGAGTCGCCCCGGCGGGAAGCAGCTCGCCCAGGACGAGCCGCCGATCACCCGCTTCGAGGTCGCTCGAGCGCGCGGCGTAGCCGTCGACGAGGGCCTTGTCGAACGGGGGCATGTCCAGGTCGGCGAGTGCATCCCGCGCCAGTACCAGCCCCAGGGCATCGGCCAGGACATGGGCACGGGGAGAGCGCGCGACCACGCGACCCAGCACCATCGCCAGGGCCTGATCCACGGAAGGGAGCGGAATCCGCCCCTCGCGGTTCCCGTCAGGGCTCATTGTTCGAGGAAATTCTTGAGCAGCTTGATCCCCTCAAGCGTCAAGAAGCTCTCGGGATGAAATTGAACCCCCTCGAGCGCCCACCCCCGATGACGAACGCCCATGATTTCCCCCTGGTCGGTCCAGGAGACGACCTCGAGATCATCGGGAAGGGTTCCCGGCTCGATCACGAGGCTGTGGTAGCGAGTCGCCTGGAACGGGTTCTCGAGCCCGCGATAGACCCCTTTGCCATCATGGTGAATCCATGACGTCTTGCCGTGCATGATCCGCGGTGCCCTCACGATCCGACCGCCATGCGCCTGCCCGATGCATTGATGGCCCAGGCACACGCCCAGGAGGGGCATCCGCCCCGCGAATCGCTCGACCACCGCCGTGGAGATCCCCGCCTCGTTGGGCGTGCAAGGGCCCGGCGAGATGATGATCCGCGTCGGAGCGGCCGCCTCGATCTCGTCAACGCTCATGCAATCGTTACGCACAACCCTCAAATCCACCCCAGGGTCGATCTCACCCAGGCGCTGAACCAGGTTGTAGGTGAACGAGTCGTAGTTATCGATGAGAAGTATCATGCCGATCGCGCAGCTCGGACAGGGTCCAGGTGAAAGCCGGCCTTCTTACGTACCTGGATCCTAGCGTCCAATCGATTCGACCGGAAGGGAATCCCGCCCCGACGCCTCGTTGGACCGTGAAATCCCGTGCTACCCTAATGCCAACGGTGGAGGTGCGTCGTGGAGTCGCGCGGGCGTCCGCGGCGAAGATCGTGAGGATTGCCAGCGCACTTCCTCGGAGCAACGCAAGGAGGACGACGATGACGGCGACCGTCGTATCGATCGGAATCGGGCTCGCGATCGGGTCGTTTGGCTCGGGCTCAAGCCATGAGCACACCCACTACCGACCGTTCACCGAAAAGTACCTGCGCAGGCAGGAACTCGGCCAGAGCCATTTCCTGCCCCCGGGATCAGGGCTCGGCGTGGGATACCCCAACGGAAACCCGGACAAGTACGGCTGGGTCGACGACCAAACCTACCTTCCGATCGGGTCGGATCGGACGGCCGAGTATTACTTTCCCCGGTATTTTTCCGCGCCACCCCAGCAGCTTTTTCTGTGGGGGTACTGGAATCCCTATCAGACCCGCGGCCAGCGCTTTATTCCCTATTGCGGCGACGGCGGCGACCACCCGATGGGAGGGGCTCCCATCTCGTCCGCGGAATTGCCCGTCTCACCCTACGCCTCGATGCCCGATGCCGGCCCCTTGGTCCCCCTGCCACGGCTGAACGGCCGCGTCGAGGCCAGCCCCGTTCCCTCCGGCGGCTCCGGGCTCACTCCGTGACGATCGATCGGCTGGTCTGACTCCCCGAGCGCCCGCCGCCACGATTTCGCGGCGGGCGCTCCGTTGATTCACCCTCGACCCGCGACTATGCTCAGGCTCCGTCCACCCACCCGCTGCGCGAGGCCCACCATGCGTATCATCCTGGCCGTCCTCTGGTGTCTTCTCGGGATCGCCGCTTCGGCCTCGGCCCAGAAATCCGTCGATTGGCCGGGTGTCGGCAACGATCCCGGCTGCATGCGCTATTCCCCGCTCAACCAGATCAACCGCGACAATGTCGCCCGGCTCAAGCCCGCGTGGGTCTACCACACGGGCGAGCTCAAGGGGGGGGCGGGCAAGACGATCGAGTGCACGCCAATCGTTGTCGACGGCGTGATGTACATCACGACCGGTTCTCTTCGCGTGGTCGCGCTCGAGGCCGCCAGCGGCAAGGAACTCTGGCAATTCGACCCCCTGAAAGAGCGCCCATTCACCCATCACCCGGCTTCCGGGGGGGTGAATCGCGGCTGCGCGTACTGGTCCGACGGTCAACCTGGCGGTGAGCGGCGGATCATTCACGGGACCTCGGACGGCCGATTGTTTTCCCTGGACGCCAGGAGCGGCAAGCTCGACGCGGCCTTTGGCGAGGGGGGCGTCCGCGACCTTCGCCAGGAATTCGAGCCCAGGATCGCGGCCCTCGACTACGGCCCCACCTCGGCCCCGGTCATCTGGCGCGACACGATCATGATCGGCGTTTCCTGTGGAGAGGGACCCGGTATCGCCTCGCCCGGCGACATCCGCGCGTTCGACGTCCGCGCGGGCAAGCAGCTCTGGACCTTCCACACCGTCCCACGCCCGGGCGAATTCGGCAACGAAACGTGGGAGCGAGATTCCTGGAAAAACCGCGGAGGCGCCAACGCCTGGGGTGGCCTGAGCGTCGACCCGGGCCGCGGCCTGGTCCTCGCCGGCCTGGGCTCGGCCGCCTTTGACTTTTACGGCGGCGACCGCAAGGGAGACAACCTCTTCGCCAACTGCGTCATCGCCCTCGACGCCGGCACCGGCAAGCGCGTCTGGCACTTCCAGACCCTCCGCCACGACCTCTGGGACCACGACCTACCCACCTACCCCAACCTCGTAACAGTCACCCATCACGGCGAAAGAATCGACGCCGTCGCTCAAGTCACCAAAACCGGATATGTATTCCTGCTTGATCGAGAGACCGGTAAGCCCCTCTTCGAGATCAAGGACCAGCCCGTCCCCGCCTCCGACGCGCCCGGCGAACACGCGGCGGCGACCCAGCCCATCCCCGTCAAGCCCCCCTCGTTCGCGGCCCAGTTTCTCGACGAGACCAACGTCACCGACATCGGCCCGGCGAATCGCGCGTCGGTCCTCGAGCAATTGCGAAAAGTCCGTGGCGGTCCCGCCTTCAACCCCCCCAGCACCCAGGGAACCGTCGTCATCCCCGGCTTCCACGGCGGTGCCAACTGGTCGGGCGCGTCGTTCGATCCCACGACCGGATTGCTCTACGTCAACTCCAACAATGTCCCCAACATCATCACGCTCGCCGAATCCCAGCCCGGCGAAAAGGCACGCATCGGACCCTATTCCCACAAGGGCTACATCCGGTTTCTCGATCACGAGGGCTACCCCGCCATCAAGCCCCCATGGGGGGTCTTAAGCGCGATCAACCTCAACACCGGCGAGTTCGCCTGGCGCGTCCCCCTGGGCGAACATCCCGAGCTCACCGCCCGCGGCATCCCCCGCACCGGCACCGAGACGTTCGGCGGCTCGATCGTGACCGCCGGCGGGCTCGTCTTCATCGCCGGCACCAAGGACGAGCGAATCCATGCCTTCGACAAGGCGACCGGACGCATGATCTGGGAGCACCCGCTCCCAGCCGGCGGCTACGCCACCCCCGCGACCTATCAAATCGATGGCCGACAGTATCTCGTCATCGCGGCCGGCGGCGCCGGCAAGCTCGGCACCAAGGCCGGTGACGCCTTCGTCGCGTTCCGACTACCAGATTAAACCGAGCACAAGGCCACGCCTCCGCGCCCCTCTCGGCGCACGCTCCTCTTGAGACTCGGGTTTCGCCTGAGATACTCATTTCGCGTGAGCTCGTATGAAACTGGTAAATCGAGGAGTCGATCACTTCAAGTCAACTGGAGGGGGCGTCGACCACGCGAGTCGTCGCCACCCGTATGCTCAGAGAAAACCGCGCTCCCCGAAACCGCGGCGAGCAAATGATCTTCAACCTAGTCGTTCACAGGCCGGCGAGGCTGGAATCACGCGACGGCGATGTGCTTCGATCAAGCTCAACCGTGCCGCGCTTCCGGCGGGGCTTGTCGAGAGCGAGCTTTTTGGTCACGAACAAGGTTCGTGAGAGATCCCAGCGGTCGTTGACCCACCCCGGTCTTTCGACGAATGACCTTAGTCGCTATAAGGAATAATTCTACGTCGATTCCGTGGTTGGTCGTGGGAAATGGCATCCCATTCGCCTTCATCCCTTCGGTATGACTCGATTCGCCGGCATGATCACGCGGACGGAAAAAAAGGGCACAAGCCAAGCCCTCAAGCTCGAGGGAAGGCGCGGGATGACTCGGTCGGCGTGTCCCTTATACGACCTGCAACCCCGGGTCTTGGCCGCCGTCCGCTGTTCGCCTCGACCTCACGCTCAGTTTCGTTGACACGGCGGGAACCCACGCCGTTGGCAAGTCCCCGCATCGAAAAACGGGGGCTGGTGGCGCTTGGTCGGGGGATCGGGCTCGAGTCCGCTCTTGGGCGCTGGGTCCTGGACGTCCCAGGACTCTCGGTTTTAGACTTCAACATCGCGGAGACGATCCATGCGTTGATTCTTCAGAATTTCGACCCTAGGCTTGGCCTTATGCGCGGTTTCGGGCTGCTCCACCGAGGAGGTGCCTGGGGCCAAGATGGGCTCAGGCGCCATGGACAAGGGCAAGAGGGATAGCTCCCCGAAGTGATGACGCGAGACGATTGACCGGGGCGGAACCGGGCCGTCGAGGAGGATCCTCGGCCTGGTCCTCGCCTCTGCGTGGTCGACGATTGTGGTGGGTGACGGCTATTGTATTCCTTATTCTGGAATGCGCGACGGGGCTCGGGAGCCCCGATGTGATCCTGGCCAGAAGCGACGTGGATCGTCGTTGGTCGAGATCGCTCGCGTCGGGGTGAACACCGTTTCATGACGGGTGGCACGAGGGGAGATTGGCAATGAAGGGGCTGGATCGAATCCCACCGAACGAAATCACCCCGGAATCCGAGTATGAGAGTCGTAGGACATTCCTGAAGGTGGGGGTCGCGGTGGCCAGCGTGGCGGCGACGGGATTGGTCTATCGCCGGCTGAACGGCTCCGGACCGGCCAAGGTCCAGACGCCGATCCTGGCGGAGGTCAAGCCACCGCCGACGGGCGAGGCGGGCACCCCCAGCGGGTTTCGCGTGGACGAGCCCACGACCTCGCTCGAAAACATCAGCAACTACAACAATTTCTACGAATTCACGACCGAAAAAGAGGGGGTCGCGGGTGTCTCGAAGGGCTTTGTGTCAAGGCCCTGGCGAGTCGCCGTCGAGGGGCTGGTCCACAAGCCCCGAGTGTTTGACCTCGACGATCTGATCAAGTCCATGACGCTCGAGGAGCGTGTTTATCGCATGCGATGCGTCGAGGGATGGTCGATGGTCATCCCCTGGTCGGGGTTTCCACTGGCCAAATTGCTCGAGAAAGTCGAGCCTCTGTCAAGCGCGACCTATGTCGCGTTCGAGACCCTTCTCGACCCCGAGCGAATGCCCGGCCAGAAACGGCCAGTGCTCGAGTGGCCCTACGTCGAGGGGCTCAGGATGGACGAGGCGACCCACCCCCTGACACTCATGGCCGTGGGCCTCTACGGGCACGAACTCCCCGCCCAAAACGGCGCGCCGATGCGTCTGGTCGTGCCCTGGAAGTATGGCTTCAAGGGAATCAAATCCATCGTCAAGATCCGGCTCGTATCCGAGCGGCCGGCGACAACCTGGAACACGAGCGCTCCTCATGAATATGGTTTCTTTTCCAACGTGAATCCCACGGTCGACCATCCGCGATGGAGCCAGGCGACCGAGCAGCGAATCGGCGAGTCGGGGCGGCGGCCCACGCTGATGTTCAACGGCTATGCCGATCAGGTCGCGTCGATGTACTCTGGGATGGACTTACGGGCCAATTTTTGAGGTAGGCGGCGGGATGAAGGTTACTCGGTTCACGAAGTGTGTTGTCCTCGTCAATTGCCTCGTGCCCGTTTCCCTGCTCGGCTGGGACGCCGCGTGGGGCCGGCTTGGCGCGAACCCGGCGAACTCCGCGATTCATACCACCGGGCTGCTCTCGCTGATCTTCTTAATGTTGACCCTCTTGATCACCCCCGCCAGTCGAATCACCGGCTGGAGTCGGCTCACTCAGTTTCGCCGGATGATGGGCCTAAATACATACTTTCATGCGTGCATGCATTTTTTGATCTTTTTCGCGTTCGACCGCGAAGGGAGCCTGAGCTCGACACTTTCCGAGATCGTGAAGCGCGACTATCTGATGGTGGGCGCGGTCGGCTTGCTCTTGATGGTGCCGCTGGCGGCGACCTCGACCGACGGCATGATCAAGCGATTGGGGGGTCGTCGGTGGAAGGCGCTCCATCGGCTCGTCTATGTCGTCGCCGTGGCCGGGGTCGTTCATTATTACATGCTGGTTAAAGCGGACGTTGCCCAGCCGGTCGCGTTTGCCGTCGCGCTTGGGGTTTTACTGGGATATCGGCTGGTTGTCGGGCTCACGCGGCTCATGTCGGGGTCTCGGATTCGCGGAAAGGCGATCAATGCCGTCGCCGAGTCCAAGGCGAGGCCTGGGATGTGGTCGGGCCCGCTGACGGTCGACCGGGTTGTTGTCGAGACGCCGGGGGTTCGCACGTTTCGGCTCGTGTCGGCGGGGTCGTCACGGCTGCCGTTCTCGTTCTTGCCGGGCCAGTATTTGAATCTCTCGCTGATGGTGGATGGTCGAAGGATCCGACGT
>JAKBAP010000219.1:0-4417 GCA_021808995.1 Planctomycetota bacterium
CAGGTGCGGAGTCAGTTCCAATTCCCATGACCACCAATCTGGCCAGTCCAGCAAAACACTGCCCCTAGGTTGAGACTTATCGCGGTCCTCTGGCGGAACGAGCGGTCATCCTCTCTGCTCGCGGAGGCTGAAGGTTCGTGTCGGTTATTCCCGAAGCTCCGATCCGCCTGAATTTGGCTCCCGATGAGTCGAGCCTGATCGCGTCGGCTCTCTATCCTGGGGCCGACCAGGCAATGCTGTGTTTTCGCAGGGCCTGGACGGCGGTGGCGACGGCGGCGGCGGCTCGGTCGATCTCCTCGGTGGTCGTGAACCGGCCCAGACCGAATCGCAGGCTTGCCCGGGCGGATTCCTCGTCCAGGCCCATGGCGGTGAGGACGTGGCTCGGCTCGGGCTCCATCGACGAACAGGCCGACCCCGAGCTCACCGCGAGATCACGCAGCGTCATCAGGAGCGCCTCTCCATCAACATGCTGGAAGCTCAAATTGAGATTGCCCGGCAATCTCCCATGAATCGGCCCATTCAGGCGGATGGCGGGGACCATGCGCGCGATCCCGGCATGAAGCCGCTCGCGCAGGGTCATGATCCGCTCGGCCTCGGCCGGTCGTTCGCGGTCGGCAAGTTCGATGGCCGCGCCTAGACCGACCACGAGCGGCACCGGCAAGGTCCCACTGCGTAACCCTCGCTCATGGCCCCCCCCATCAAAGAGCGGCATGAGCTTCAATCCCGGCCTCCTCCGGTTCACGTATAAAGCCCCGATCCCCTTGGGGCCATGAAACTTATGAGCGGAGAGGCTGAGTAGATCCACGTTCTCGAGGATCCCCGTGAGCGGGATCTTGCCGACGGCCTGGGCGGCGTCGGTATGGAAAAAGACGCCCCTCGCTCGGCAGATCTGGCCGATCTCGGTAATGGGGTTGATCGCGCCGACCTCGTTGTTCGCGGTCATCACCGAGACGAGCAGGGTCTTTTCCGTGATCGCGGCGGCGATTCGATCGGGATCGATCAACCCCTGGCCGTCGCAGCCGACGACGGTCAAGCGCCAGCCCTCACGCGCGAGCCGCTTCATCGGGTCGAGCACGGCCCGGTGCTCGCTCGCGGCCGTGATCAGATGGTCGCGACCCGCGCCGGCGCACCCACGGGCGAGCCCCTTGATCGCCAGGTTGTTGGACTCGGTCGCGCCCGACGTGAAAATCACGTCCTTGGCCTCAACCTCAAGTGCCATCGCGACTTGCTCACGCGAGCGATCGACCGCGTCGGAGGCCGTCCAGCCAAATCGATGGGAGGTGCTGGCCGCGTTTCCGTAATCGTCTAGAAAAAACGGGATCATCGACTCGACGACGCGCGGGTCGGTCCGAGTCGTGGCGTGATTGTCGAGATAGATCGGCGGGTCATGCATGCTTGGGGCACTCGGGTCGGATGTCGACCATGTTCCGCGATGAAGATCCCTGTCGATTCATCCTAGGCGGACCCCGCCAGGGTTTCAACGTCGTTCGTAAGATGCGTATTGAACACAATCTGGGACGATTCTGGGTTGCGATGGGGGTTGATATTCGTTAAGACCTTGTGGGTTGAAATGACATCGCGTGGCGAGGTGTGACCTAGGTCGATCCCGTTGACGAGCCGGCAGGGAGGCCGCACATGCGTGAGGAGAAAGTCCTGGCCGTTCGTGAGTTTACGCGCTGGAGCGAGAGTTACGATCGATCGATTCTCCAGTGGTTGTTGTTTGGGCCGTCGCACCGGGCGATGATCCGGCGGATTCGCCAGACGATGGGCGATCGGCCGTTTCGGCTGCTCGATATTGGGTGCGGGACGGGGGTTTTCGCGGCTCTGGTTCGTCGAGAGCTGCCGCGGGCGGAGGTCTGGGGGGTCGACCTGGTGGGTGGGATGCTCACGAAGGGTCAAGCGCGGTGGCGGGAGCATCGGTCGAGTGTGTTGCCGGTCCAGGGGGACAGTGAGAATTTGCCGTTTGACTCGTGTGTCTTCGACGTGGTGACCTGCGCGAACAGCTTTCACCATTATCCCAGGCAGGATCGGGCGGTGCGTGAGATGGGGCGGGTGCTGAAGCCTGGTGGGCGGCTCTTATTGGTTGATGGATATCGTGACAGCCTTTGGGGTTGGTTCATTTACGATGTTTGCGTGGCGACGGTCGAGGGGAGTGTTCACCATGCGTCGGCGCGGCGATTCATGGACTTGGTGGGGGGTGCTGGGCTAGGCTTGGCGGCCCAGACGGTGCATCATAACCTCGCCCCTTTTCTGTTGAACGAGGGGGTGGCTGGGGCGGGGATGCCCGAGCCTCATTTCCGTCGTTCCCGGACCACGACCGCTCATGATTCCTCGGCCCGCGATTGAGAATGCGACCTACCGTGCTTGATTCGATCGACTCCTTGGAGCGACAGAACGTGGTCGAAGCCTCCGCTTCCGCTCTCGATATCGAGCAAGCCCTGGAGCAAATCGAGCAACCGCTCTGGGTTCGCCGGCGATCGGGAGGGCTTCAGGTCGGCCTGGTCGATCCGGATCGATCCGATCGGGATTCGCCGGCGTATGTGCCGGCGTGCCGTCTTGAGGACCTGGGCGACCCTGGGTTTCGCTCGGATCATGGTACGCGGTATGGGTGTATGTCGGGGGCGATGGCCAATGGGATTGGCTCGGTCGAGCTCGTCAAGGCGATGGGGCGTCAAGGGTTTCTGGGGGTGTTTGGGGCGGCCGGGCTGCCTCTTGACGAGGTCGAGCGAGCGATCGACCGGATTGATCGCGAGCTTGATGCCGAGACGCCGCGGGCTTTCAACCTGATCCACAGTCCGGGTGAATCGGACATGGAGGGGGCGGTTGTCGACCTGTATTTAAGGCGGCGGGTGCGCCTGGTCGAGGCGTCGGCGTTTTTGAATTTAACGTTGCCGGTGGTTCGTTATCGGGCGACGGGTGTTTCGTGCGATGCGACCGGGCGGGTGATCCCGGCGAATCGGGTGATTGCCAAGGTCTCTCGGGTCGAGGTCGCGACCAAGTTCCTGTCTCCTCCCCCGGCGGCGATGCTGGCGGAGCTTGTGGCTCAGGGAAGGATCACGGCTCGCGAGGCCGAGCTGGCGGCCCAGATTCCCATGGCCGACGACATCACGGCCGAGGCCGATTCGGGGGGGCACACCGACAATCAGCCGGCGATCGCGCAACTGCCGAGCCTGATCGCGCTTCGGGATCGGCTCGGGGCGGCATCGCCCCGTATCAACCTGGTCCGGGTCGGGGCGGCGGGGGGGATCTCGACGCCGTGGGCGGCGGCGGCCGCGTTCGCGATGGGGGCCGCTTACATCGTGACGGGGTCGGTCAATCAAGCCTGCGTCGAGGCCGGAACCAGCGAGGCCGTCCGCCGGATGCTGGCGCAGGCGCGGCAGGCGGACGTCGCGATGGCCCCGGCCGCGGACATGTTTGAGATGGGAGTCAAGGTTCAGGTGCTCAAGCGGGGCACCCTGTTCGCGATGCGGGCGGCCCGTCTCCATGAGCTTTATCGCGCCCACGAAAGCCTCGACCAGATTCCCGCCGCCGAGCGCGCGAATCTGGAAAAGACGATCTTCCAGGCCCCACTGGAGACGATCTGGCGGGAGACCCAGGCCTATTTCGCGGACCGCGACCCGGGTCGGATCGATCGTGCCCGGAGCGACCCCAAGCGTAAGATGGCGCTGGTGTTTCGCTGGTATCTTGGGATGTCGTCGCAGTGGGCCAATCGCGGCGACCCCGCGCGGGTGGTCGACTATCAGATCTGGTGTGGTCCGGCGATGGCCGCGTTCAACGACTGGGTTCGTGGGAGCGATCTTGAGCCAATTGAGAATCGGCGGGCGGCCGTGGTCGCGACGGCGATCTTGCATGGTTCGGCGGTTTTGGCGAGGGCGGCGATGTTGCGGGCCCAGGGGGTGGGGTTGCCTCCGGGAGTTCCCAGGCTGAGGCCGGTTTGGACAAGCCCGATTGAGAATCGACGGTTCTTACCCTAGCATAACACCTACTTGAATCCGAGCCGGCGACCCCATGGAGCGCCGGCACCGTCAATTATTCCGCCGATCGAAAGGGCAGCGCGTTGAATTCGTCCGATCCCTCGAGCCCCGTCCCGGTGGCCGTCATCGGAATGGGATGCCTGTTTCCCCAAGCGGAGGACCTCGCGCGCTACTGGGCCAATATCCGCGACCGCAAGGACGCGATCACCGAGGTCCCCGCGACCCACTGGCGCGCCGACGATTATTTCGACCCCGATCCCAAGGCCCCGGATCGCACCTACGCCCGTCGCGGAGGGTTTCTCTCGCCGGTTGATTTTCCGCTCATGGAGTTCGGGATCGCGCCTCACGCGATCGAGGCCACGGACACGACCCAGCTCCTGGGCCTCCTGGCCGCCCAAAGCGCCCTTCAGGACGCCGGATATCCCGCGTCGAGGACCTTTGAC
>JAKBAP010000219.1:4427-8720 GCA_021808995.1 Planctomycetota bacterium
CCGTGTGAGCGTCATTCTGGGGGTCACGGGAGCGCTTGAGATGGTGGTTCCCTTGGGCGCTCGCCTGGGCCGGCCGATCTGGCGACGGGCCCTCGACGCGGCCGGCGTCGAGCCCACGGTCGCCGAATCGGTCGTCGAAAGGATCGCCGCTTCGTATACCCCCTGGCAAGAAAACTCATTCCCCGGCCTGCTGGGCAATGTCGCGGCTGGCCGGATCGCTAATCGGCTCGACCTCCGGGGCTCGAACTGCGTCGTCGACGCCGCGTGCGCCAGCTCGCTGGCCGCTCTCAACCTGGCCATGCTCGAACTGGCGACGGGGCGGTGCGACATGGCCCTGTCCGGGGGCGTCGATACGTTCAGCGACATTTTTATGTATATGTGCTTTAGCAAAACCCCGGCCTTGTCGCCGACGGGGGACGCGCGGCCGTTCGCGGCGGACGCGGATGGCACGATCCTGGGCGAGGGGGTGGGGATCTTGGTTCTCAAGCGCCTGGACGACGCGGTTCGCGATGGCGACCGGGTTCGGGCGATCATTCGCTCGGTGGGATCGTCGAGCGACGGCAAGGGTCAGGCCGTCTACGCGCCCAGCGCGGCCGGTCAGGCCAAGGCGCTGCGAAGGGCGTATGGGATGGCGGGGGTCTCGCCGGCGACGATCGAGCTCGTCGAGGCACATGGGACGGGGACCAAGGTCGGGGATTCCATCGAGCTGACCGCGCTTGAGGAGGTCTTTGGCCAGGCGAGCGCCCAGGGTTCGTGGTGTGCTCTTGGCTCGGTGAAATCGCAGGTGGGGCACACGAAGGCGGCGGCGGGCGCGGCGGGGTTGATCAAGGCGATACTGGCGCTTGAGCACAAGGTCCTCCCCCCCTCGATCAAGGCCGAGCGGCCGATCGACTCGTTGGCCCAGGGTCGATCATCGTTTTATTTGAATGGCGAGTCGCGGCCTTGGCTCGCGTCGGCCGACCATCCTCGCCGAGCGGCGGTGAGCGCGTTTGGCTTTGGCGGGAGCAATTTCCACTGCGTGCTTGAGGAGGCATCCCCGGTGAGCGTGGGGATCGACTGGGACGGAGACGTTCAGATCGTGGCCCTGTCGGGGGATCGACCGGAGGATCTGTCGGCGGCGATCGAGCCGTTCGAGAGTCCCTCGACCTGGGAGGAATTCCGGGTGCTGGCGGCCGGCAGTCGGCGGCGGTTTCAGGCATCGCACGGGTATCGGCTGCTCTGGGTCGCGCGGCGGGATCGCGATCAGCCGACCGAGCTGGCCGCCCAGGCGCGCGCGAGCCTGGCCGGGATCCGCGGGCCGAACGAGCCGGGGCAAGCGCCCGGTGCGCGGGTGCTCATGGGCATGGGGCGTCCCAGGGGGGGGTTGGCGATGCTCTTTCCCGGCCAGGGCTCGCAATATGTCGGGATGCTTCGCGATCTGGCTTGCCGATTTCCCGTGATGCAAGAGGCCCTCTCGCTCATGGACCGCCTGGACGGAGACGAGGATTTCCGGCTGGTCGACGCGATCTACCCCAAGCGGGCGAACGACGAATCGGGCCTTGGACTGGCGGAGGGGGTCTTGCGCGACACGCGGGTGGCCCAGCCGGCGATCGGGGCGATCAGTCTGGGATTATTGAGGGTCCTTGAGGGTTTTGGAGTTCATCCGGAGCAAGTGGCGGGGCATAGTTTTGGCGAGCTGTCCGCGCTTCTCGCCGCGGGACGGATCGACCAGGCGGGGTTCGCGAAACTGGCGAAGCGCAGGGGAGCGCTCATGGCCGACCGTTCGGCCCTGGGAGGGGGGGCGATGCTGGCGGTCTTCGCCTCGCCCGAGCGCGTCGGCGGGCTGGTTGGCGAGCTTGGTCTTGATCTGGTCGTGGCGAACAAAAACGCGCCCGGCCAGTGCGTGGTTTCGGGAGCGGCCGAAGAGATCGAACGAGCATGCGACGGGCTTCTGGCCCGGGGCGTGACCACCCGGCGAGTCCCCGTTTCGGCCGCGTTTCACAGCCCGCTCGTGGCCGGCGCCGAGGTGCCGTTCCGTCAGGCTCTTGACGCGGTCGCGTTCGCGGCGGGATCGATTCCGGTCCACGCCAACACGACCGCCCGTCCCTATCCCGAGGACCCGGACCAGGCGCGCGACCTGCTGGCGGGCCAGCTCGCCAGGCCGGTTGAGTTCATCGCCCAGATCGAGTCCATGCACGACGCGGGGGCTCGGGTGTTTCTCGAGGTCGGGCCTGATTCCAGGCTGACGGGGCTCGTTCGTTCGATCCTGGAAAAGCGCGAGCACCTGGCCCTGGCGGTCGACTCATCGCGTGGGAGCATGGGGGGTATGTACGATCTGGCCCGCGCGCTCGCAACCCTAGCGGCGGTGGGTTATGATGTGCGACTTCGCCGGTTTGACGATGTCGACGTCATCCCCGCCGCCGCCCGCAAGCCTGGCCTCGTGGTGAAGGTTTGTGGGGCGAATCGGAAGCCAGCCCAGGAGGCGGGGGTTCGCCCCGTGCCGGAGGACGTTTCGGAGGCGGCGAGCCGGCCGTCCCAGGTCGATCGACCCGCGCCGAGGATGTCCTCGGTCGAGCCTCGTAATCATGATGAGAACGACCGGATCATGAATTCGTCGCCAGAGACTTATCCCAACCACGCGAAGGGAACCCCTGAGAACGGCGAGGCCCACCCCCACGCCGGGGGCAACGGCGTCGCCAGGCCCAAGCCGGAGACCCATCGCCACGAGGTCAAGGGCCGGCCAACCACGGAGGCCGCCGGCGCGCTTGAGCAAGCGCGGCGGAATCTGGCGGCTCTGGAGCGAATGGCCGAACGCACGGCCGACCTGCATCGGCTGTTTCTCGAGGGACAGGAAAAGACCCAGCTCGCTTTCCTGAAACTGCTCGAGGATCAGGATCGTCCAAGCTCGGCCCCGGTCGCTCGGCGTGAGGAGCCCGCTCCTCGGGTCCGGCCTAGCGAGCCCATCCCCACGCCCGAGGAACCCCGGCCGATCGCGAGGCCCGCGCTCGAGCAGGCGATTCATCGCAACGGCGACCACGCTCGCGTCGTCCTCGCCCGCCGTCCCGAGCCCCCCGCGCCCTCGCCGGTGCCGGCGAACACCGCGCGGCAGGCTCTTGAGCGACTCTTGCTCGAGGTAGTCGCGGAAAAGACCGGCTATCCCCCGGAATCGCTCGAGCTCGATCAGAGTCTGGACGCGGACTTGGGGATTGACTCGATCAAGCGGGTCGAAATCCTCTCCGCGCTCCAGGAGCGCGCGCCCGAGTTACCGGCGTTCGCTCCCGAGCAACTGGGCTCGATCGCGACCTTGCGGGGCATTCTGGATTCCGCCTTGGCCGAGGGCTCACGGCCCGCCGACGTGGCCCCTCGTGAAGCGACGATGCCCGCCGATCCGGCCGGACGTGAGTCAATCACTCGCGTGATCAAGAGCGCGATCGCGGACAAGACGGGCTATCCCGCGGAAATGCTCGAGCTCGGGATGGCGCTCGACGCCGACCTGGGGATCGATTCGATCAAGCGGGTCGAGATTTTCTCGAGCCTTGAGGAGCGCCTGCCGGGCGCTCGGCGGCCGGACGCCGAGACGATTGCCTCATTGGGAACGCTGGCCGCGATCGTGGATTATCTGAGCGAGGGTCCCGTGCCCTCGACTGTCGGCGTGGGCGAGCCGGCGTCGCCCGGCCTTCGCCCGGATCTCGAGCGCGTGGTCCTGGAAACGGTCGCCGACAAGACGGGCTATCCGGTCGAGATGCTCGACCTGGACATGGCGCTCGACGCCGATCTAGGGATTGATTCGATCAAGCGAGTCGAGATCCTCTCGGCCGTTCAGGATCGGTCGCCCGGTTGCGTGGCGATCGAATCGGACCAGCTCGCGGGTTTGTCGACCCTGCGTGAGATTATCTCGAGGCTGGGGGGAAGAGCGCCCGAGCCGGTCGCGTCGCGTCCGTCGCTCGCCGCGCCGGCGGATGAGCGTGGGTCTGAAGCCCTGGCGAACGGGTCCGCCCGTTCGGTGCCGGGTCATGGGCTCGAGGTCTCGATTCCCCGCCTGGTCGCGCTGAGCCCGGTTGGGGATGGGGATCGGCCGATCGTCCTGGATGGAGTGATCTGGGTGGCGGACGACGGAACGAGCCTTCCGCGAGCGCTCGCAAGCGCGATTCGCGAGCGGGGTGGGCGATCCCTGCTGGTCGCGGCGGATGAGATCACGGCGGACTCGACCGGGGTGGCCGGGCTGATTGTCGTCGCGCCTGAGGGTGGGGTGGGCGAGGGGTTTGTCGAGCACGCTTTTCAGCTCATTCGCGCGGCCGGTCCTGGATTGCGGCG
>JAKBAP010000220.1 GCA_021808995.1 Planctomycetota bacterium
GTGGTGAGGTTGTTGCCGTTGTTCGCCCTTCCGGTCGGGGTCCGAATCGCAAGCGAGAAAATCTGAGAAAGGTCCCTGGTTTCCGAAAGCAGGAACCGAGGCGTGACGATGAAATCGCCGAATGCGTCGTGATAGTCGTTATTCGGGGCACCCTTGCCGGAAAGGATGAACGGCACGTCGAAGCGAACCTGGAGCCTGCGGCTGATCGGAGCGAAAAACACGTAGGTTCCGGCGTAGGCGTTTCCATTCCGATGAAACTCGTTGAAGTCCGTGAAATTGGTGAAGAAAGCCCGGAAAAAGGTCCCGTCCTGTGAGTTAATCCAGGGTTGGCGGGGAGCACCTCCACTGCTTAGGGGTTGATGTCGCCAGGGTTCGAGCCAGCCTTCGCTGAAAAACGTCCTGAGCGGAAGCGGTCTCCAAAGATCGGTCCGGGCCTCAAGGTTTCCAATCAACGAGGCCCCGACGATCCCCAGCAATCCCTGCTGGACCCGCGCCCCCTCCATTGAGGCAGGGGGACCTGGGATGCCGCCGGGATTGGTCATCGGGCCGGAATCGTCGACGGCGCTGACCACATCGTCCAGCCCTGTCGCGGGTAAAGTCGGGTTGGCCGATCGAAGCGTCTCGGAAGGTGACGCCAGTCCGGAGTCCGCCGTCCGCGCTTGGGCGAGGGCGTACCTCGCCGGGCAGAGGCAACACGCCACGACAATTACTCCACGGAGGAGAGCAACCCGTCTCGGATTCAATCGGCGCGGATCGCGCATCGGAATTCGCCTACCTTCGTCAAAACGCCTACCGCTTCATCGCGGCGGGTCACGTCAATTCGGGAGTATGCCGGGCATGATCAGCCACGACGCGAGCTGGCCGATGCCGGGCCGGTCACGGATCGTCGTACGCTTGAGTCAGCGGCGCAAATCCGAGGTCTTGGGGCGCGGGTGCGTTCCTCGGCAACGTCAATATCGGTATTTTCATGCGAAAGGATTCGCCGGTTTCGCGACTTTTGTGGGATCGAATCGGATAGGAGTGGTGCCGCGAGTCCCTGGCGGCAACATGATGGTGATCAGAGTGTTGGGACCCGCGGCCGGCCCATGAGAGCCATCTTGTATGTCCGCGTGGGTGGTTCGAGCGTGACTTGACCGGGTCTCCATTTCTGGGTTATAAAAACAGATCAAGACTTTCATGGGATGGATCTCAACCCCCCTCTCGCGTTTCATGACAGTGGGTAAGTGATGGAGCACCCGGACTCGTTCAAGCGACGCGACCTGTCAACGGCCCTGGCCGAGAGAGCGACCTCGCTCGCGCTTGTCATCGCCGACGCGGGCTGGTTCACCACCGAGAACCTGTTTCGCGAGATCGACGACGAGTCGGTCTCACTGCTCATGCTCAAGTGCCTGGATTACGTGAACGGGGTTGGGCGGGGGATTTACCCGTGGTCGGCCGTCTGCCGGACGAGGCGCGATGGCCCACGGGTCTGGCATCGTCAGCACGTCTTGCCCAGCGGATGGATGAAGCGCTTTCCCAGATTTGGCATGCGCCCGATCGCGCGCTCGGTTGATCGCTGGCGTGCTTCGCTACCAGCGCCGGCTCGGACCGGACTGGTCATGACCTACCCCTATTACTTGTATCTGAGAGACCTGCTCCGGCCAGACGTCTCGGTCTATTACAATGTTGATGATTATGCGCTCTACTGGCCGAGGGACGCGGAGCGCACGGCCCGGCTCGAGCTCAAGGCCGTTCGTGAGTCGGACCTGACGATCTGCGTATCGAGGTCGCGGGCGAGTGAGCTCCGTGCGATGGTCCCGGAGGCCGCGGATCGGGTTCACCATGTGGCGCATGGGGCTCCCTCGCAATTCCTGGCGGATCGTCCCTTGGATCAGCCGGCGAGCCCTCCCGCCGACCTGGCCGCGCTCCCTCGGCCCCTGATCGGCTACGTGGGTTCGCTCGAGGACCGGGTCGATTGGAGGCTCATGGACCAGCTTGCCGTTCGATTTCCGGCCGCCTCGTTCGTGGTCGTGGGTCGAAAGAGCCCTCCTGGCGGCGAGCCCTGGCGGGCCGATTGCGAACGGTTCCTGGCCCGGTCCAACGTCCACGCGATCGGCTGGCGCTCGCAGGAAGAGCTCCCCGGTTACTGGCAGGCGTTTGACGTGAACCTCATTCCCTACGGGGTCGATCATCCTTTCAATCGCGCTTGCAACCCGACCAAGATCATGGACGCCATGGCCGCGAGCCGCCCGATCGTGGCGACCGCGATCCCTGAGTGCCTCTTGCATCGGGAGCGATTCGACGTCGCCGAGACGGCCCACGATTTCATCTCCGCGGTCGCGAGGATCCTCGATTCGGGCTCGGACGACGGCCGAGCCGCCGCGCGGCTGGACTACGCGGCGGAGCATACCTGTCGTCGGGTCGTGGAGCGGATCCTCGCGCTCATTGCCCAGGTCGGGCGGTTTCCAGAGCCCCGCGAGAGGGGCGACGGCCGCTCCCAATAGCCCAATTCCGCCCTGTTCCCAGCCAACTTGCCCGGAACCCGATGGCGAGAGCTCGGCTCGCTCGGTAGATTCGTAGCCTTACCAGCGACGGCCCCTCCCGCCACTGTTTGGATCTCGCGACCCGATCCCCGTTTCCACCGACCCTCGAGAATTCCGATGAACTCCGTGATCCGCGTCAAGCTTTCGGTGATGATGTTTCTCGAGTACGTGGTCTATGGGGCCTGGCTTCCCTTGCTGGGCCTTTACATCGGGGCCGATTATCTCAAGTTCAGCGGATTGCAGCAGGCTTGGGTCTTCAACGCCTTCGCGATCGCCTCGCTGACCGGGATGTTCTTTGGCGGCCAGCTCGCCGATCGTTACTTTGCCCAGGAAAAATTCCTCGCCTTCAGCCACATGATCGGTGGCCTGGCGATGCTCGCGCTGGCATACCAGACCACGTTCTGGCCGTTCTTCGCCCTCATGCTGTTACACTGCTTTTTCTTCGTCCCGACCATGTCGGTCACGAATGCGATCGCGTTCGCGAATATCAAGGACTCCCAGAAGGACTTTGGCTTCATTCGCGTCTGGGGCACGGTGGGCTGGATCGCGGCGAGCTGGCCGTTCATCTTTATCCCGATCGATTGGGTCAAGGTCCCTTCGATCGAGCAGGCCGGCGGGGTGATCTCCTGGCTGGGGAAGGCCCTCGGGACTCTTAAGACCGGTCCTGAAATGGCGTCCGCCCTGGCGAGCACCTTTACCGTCGCGGGGGTCGCCTCGCTGGCCCTGGCGGCCTTCTGCCTGTTCCTTCCCCATACGCCCCCATCAAAGGGGTCGGGATCGACGTTCGCTCCCTTGAAAGCGTTCAAGCTCCTCGCCGTACCTAGCATCTCGATTCTTTTTTTCGTGACCTTGATCGACGCCCTGGTGCATTACACTTACTTTTTCTGGTCCAGCCGGTTTCTGACCTCGATCGGCCTTCCTCAAAACTGGATCGCCCCCGCGATGAGCATCGGCCAGGTCGCCGAGATCGCGACCATGGCCAGCCTCGGCCTCGTCCTCAAACGGCTGGGATGGCGGACCACCATGATCCTTGGCATCCTGGGACATGTCGTGCGATTTGGCATCTATACCATTGGCACCCGCGACACGCTCTGGCTGGTGATTCTCTCAAACGTCGTGCATGGCGCGGCTTATGCGTTCTTTTTCGCGACCGTCTATATCTATGTCGACGAAAACTTCCCCAAGGACATCCGCACCAGCGCTCAGAGCCTCTTTAACATGCTGATCCTGGGCTTTGGCCCCCTGCTCTCGAACTTTCTTTCCGGGTGGATGGAGGCCTTCTTTTCCAGGTCGACACTGGTGGATGGCAAGGAAAGCGTCGAGATTTTGTATCATCAGGTGTTTCTCGTTCCCCTGGGCCTGGGAATTCTCGCCGTGGCGATCCTGGCGATCTTTTTCCATCCCAAGGGGAAGGATCCGGTCCCCGAGGAGACGCCGGTTTTTGTCAACTAGCCGGGGAGGAATCTGGGTCGGGGTCGTCGTCGTACTGGGGGCGGGGATGGTTGATGCGCGCCAGGTGCCCAGCGTCGACGACGAGCTCGACCGGCACCTCGCGACCCTCCGCGCGGACATCGAGAATTCTCGCGTCGAGGTTGATCAGCGCGTGGATCTCGTCTTCGAGGCGGCCAACATGCTCGATCGGGCGGCCCTGGCCGAGTCCACGCCGGCCGCGCGGCAGAGACGATGGGATCAGGCCGTCGAGGTGATCGACCAGTTCCTCAAGCGCGAGCCGGCCCCCCCCCGCGAGCGGATTATGCGTCTGCGGGCGGGGGTGTATCGTTGGGCGGTCGCGCGGGGCTGGCGCGAAGCGTGGCGGCTCGATCCCTCGAACCCCGCAGCGAGACAGCGATCGATTGACGCGCTCGACGATTCCATCAACCGGCTGCGTACCATCGCCGGCCGGGGCAACGACCTGACGATCGTGGATGAGTATCGCTATCGATTGGCCCAGGCGCTCGCCGATCGGGCCGATTTCGATCCGGCGGGCTCGGCCGAGAGGCGCTCTCGAGAGGCCGAGGCCCTTGGTCTGCTCGAGCCCCCGACGACGCTTCCGGAGCTGCTGGGTTACTGGCACTTGCTCGAGGCCGACCTCTACGCCAGGTCGGGCAAGACAGCCGAGGCCGAGCGCTCGCTCAAGGCATCGGCCGCGTCGAACCCGCCCCCTCCCGAGCGCGAGCTTGTCGAGGCGAGGTCCGCGCTTGGCTTGGACCTGGGCCGATACGACGAGGCCGCCGCGGCGATCGCCGCCTCCCGGCTCGATCCCAAGGTCAAGGCCCTGGCCACGCTTCGCGTCCGCCTGGCCCAACATGCCTCGCCTAACGCACAGCCCGACCGCAAGGGCGCGGATCGGGATCTCTGGAGCGCTGTCAAGGTGCTTCGCGAGGGCCCGCCCACCTCCGAAACCAAGCTCGGCCTCCTGGCCCTGGCACAAGCCGGCGTCGAGCCCACGGACGACGACCCCGACGACGCCTGGGACGCCCTCGCCCAGGCCCAGGCTCAGGTCGGCCTCCCCGAAAAGGCGGGCCGGGCACTCGAAAAAGCCGCCGAACGCGCAGCCAAGCAACCGGCCAGGGCCGCCGAGTATCTCCTGAAGGCAGGAGCTTACTATTACCGGGCCGGGCGCTTCACCCAGGCGGAGAAAGCGCTCGACCGAGTCGTCGCCGACCCCGCGGCCGGGGCCATCCGGCCGCGGGCCGGCATGCTCAGGGCCCTCGCACTGGGCCGCGCGGTCGCCCTGGGCGTTCCGGGAGCAAGCTCGGCGGCCTATGAACGGGCTCTTGAACGTCAAATCAAGGACTTCGCCGCCGACCCCGCGACCGATCAAGCAAGACTGCTCCTCGCCAGGCGAATCCTCGAATCCGGCGAGGCCAAGAAAGCACGCGAGCTCTATCTGGCCATTTCGCCAGGCTCGAATCACTGGCTCGAATCGCGATTGGCCCTGGCCGAGCTCGACCTTCGCGAGCTCGTCGACCAGTCCATTAACCCCGACCCTGATCACCAAAAGGCCATCTATCGACGGGCTGACGCCTTCCTGGCCGCCAGCGTCGCCCAGGCTCGAGACCTGAACCTCGCCGAGCTCGAACTCGCCTGGGCCCGGCTGGCGCTCGAGCCCGAGGTCGGAAACCCCGCGAAGGCTCGCGACCTGTGCGACCGCGTGCTCGCCGCCGGCGGCGATTCCAGGCTCCGCGATCGTGCCCGACTCTATCGCCTGATCGCGCTCGTCGAGCTGGGGCGTTATGTCGAGGCCGAACAGGCCGCCAACAGCCACGCCACCTGGTTTCAGGCCTCGGCGATCGACGTCCTGGTCGACGCCGCCCGGCTCCTCGATCGAGCCGCCGGCACGGCCGACAACGATCTCCGAACCCGGCGATTGGGCCTCGTGCTCAGGCTCTTGATCGAGCCAATCCTGACGGAACACCAGGATCTCCCCCGCGAGCAACGAAACGAGCTCGCGATCCGGCTGACCCGGGCCTTGATCCACGCCGGCGACGATCGTGCGGCTCGGGTCTCGATGAATCAGTGGCGGGAGCTCCCGAAAACCCCCAGCGAGCCCTTGCTTCGGGATCTCGGCGAGACCTATTCCAACCTGAACGCCTCCGCCCTAGCCATCGACGTCGAGCGATTGCGGATCAAGAACAACCCCTCCGGTTCGCTAGCGTGGCTCGATGCGCGGTATGCCCTGGCGCTGGCCTATTTCCGCACCGGCAAGGCCAGGGACGCGGCCCAGCTCATCGACGCCACCACGATCCTGCACCCCGAACTTGGCGGCGGTCGATTACGGGAAAAGTTTCTCAGGCTCAGGCAGCGGATCGGGACCGCACGATAGTCAGGGCCAGCGGGAAACGGACTCTCGGCGGTCTTGATTCCCTGGCTCAGTGCGATTTCTCCTCACCCGCGTCGAATTGTCCAGGACGTCCAGACGGAAGGGGCGGGTTTGGTGGCATCTGAGCCTTGATTTCGAGGACCAAGCGGTTCACGGGACGTTGCATGACATACCAGAGGGACAAGAGTACGGCTCCCGCGATGAGCGTGACAAGAAAGAGAATGAGAAAGGTATTGTAAACTCTTTCCTGGGTAGGCGAGGCGGTCACGATCGTGCCCAGGGACGTCAAGGAGACTCCCAGAAAGAAAAGCGCGAAGTTGAGAAGCAACGAGGCCGGCGTTCCCTGCTCCAGTAGGTCGAGCTGATGCTCATAAACGATGTACGCCCTGATCTCCCCAGGCTGAGCGAGCTTGATGGGCTGCCGGAATTCAGACTTCATGCCGGGGCACCCGCGATGAGTTGGAGGAGCGACCGCACTTGACCAGGACCACCTCCGAGGTCGACGACGACATGCCAGCGACCCGGCCTGGGAACCTTCAGTCTCACCGGGCTCTCGGTGGCATAACCGCCACGATAGCGGTAGTGACCGCTTCGGTTGTAGAGTTCATAGTTTGACTCGTCCATCAAGAGGACGTTGGCCGCCCGATCGAGGGTGACCTCGACGATATCTCCCTCATCGGCATCAAACGCGTGGTTGATATGTTCCATGAGTGGCCTCCTTCCTCAATTGTGGGACCAGACCCTCCAAATAATATCCCGAGCGAGGCCGCGCGGCCAGACGGATCACCATCCGCTCAGGGCTCAAGGACGAGCCCCTGGGTTCCCTCGTAGGCCTTGCGGCAAGGCTCGTATGCCTGCTCGAATACGCCTGGTTTCAGGGGCTCTCCCAGGGCGTCCTTGGGTGCTCGGATCGTCAGGGGCAAGGGCACCAGTCGGGCCGCCAGGTCGGGCAGGTCATAGACTGAAAGCGCGTCCGGGACCACGCTGGCAAGCTGGCCCCGGGAAAGCCCACGCTCGAGGAGGTCGGTCCATGAGACGAGGGTGTCGCGTACCGTCACGCCCTTCACCACCCCCCCTTCGTCGATCAGGGCGGCGTGAAGCGCGATGATCCCCCCTGCCCCGACCCCCTCAAGCTCGACCGCGGGCGAGCCTTCGAGTGAATAGGCGACCGTCAGCACGTCACGAACCCGCTGGCCGACGAGCGGGCGCGCGATGTGAAACGACAAAAAGGCCTCTTTCCAATCATTTCCAAGGAGCGATTTGCCCCCTCGATCGGGCTCGGGAGCGGTCGTCCCCATGCCGCGGACATCCACCAGCACCGTCCGCGAATTCTCGGCCGCGGGCTTGGCGGCCAGCTCGTCCATCAGATTCGCGGCGATCTTGATCCGCGCTCGTCCACCCGACCCCCGGACGATCTCGACCACGGGGATGAGCAAGCCGGGCTCGACCTCGAAGACCATCTTGCGGACTTTCGCGGCCCCGACCGTTTCGGGATCGCTCTCGATCCGCGGCGTGATCGCGGTTGGCCGCCAGTCGCCGAGCCCGATCAACGACCGGACCCGCGCCCGGAATTCGCCGGCCGACCTGGGAATCGCGCGGTCGGCCGCGAGCGCCCGTCCGTGGCGGGCGCTGAGCTCGAACACCGAAACGTCGTCGAATTCGCGCATCACCTGGCCTGATCGGGTGCATTGGAGCAGGCTGTCGGCGATCGGGACGATGTCGGGGGCGTCAAAGGCGTCGTCGATCCTTCCCAGCCATCGCCTCATGAATCGGGCGGTCGCGATTCGCCGGGGGCGAGTGAATCCGTGCCCTTCATCGGACTCGAAAAGATCCACTCGTTCGCCGAAGCCCAAGCGTCCGAAGACGAGCTTGGCCTCGCGGAAGGTTTGCCAGCTCCCGTCGATGTCAAAGAAATCGCGGGTGCCGACCGTGATCAAGGTCGGCTTGGGTGCGTGCATTGTCAGATAATCGGCGTGGTTCATTCCGGCGGCGACCTGGCCGCTGATGTTTTGCTCGGCGTCCTGTGGGCCGATGGTCGCGAACAGGCGCTCGAGCGAGGTGATATAGCACCCCGGCGCGGCGGCCACGACCCGGTCATCGAGCGCCATCAGATACGCCGTCACCGTCCCACCCCCCGAGTTGCCCGTGCAACCGAGCCGCGCCGGGTCGACCTCGGGCCGGCTAGCGAGATAATCAAGCGCCCGCGTCCCGTCCCAGATCCGATAGCTCGCGAGCTGGCGGCCGACCAGAAGCGCTCCGATTCCCGCCAGAGTATGCTCGTCCGTCCCCTGAACCAGGGGCTTACCCGTCCGGTCGAGCA
>JAKBAP010000221.1 GCA_021808995.1 Planctomycetota bacterium
CCTATCGATCCGAGGATCCAGGCCCCGAACGTGACAGGATTCCTCGAGACCTTTCCGAGGATCAAGGTCTCTCGCGGTCATGAGGCCGCGACGCTCATCGTCCCGGTCACGGCCTCGGTGACGGCGACCGATCAAAAGGGAGCGACCGATCCATGAGAGACCTTCCCCGTCGACCGAAGACCCTTCCTTATTGCGATCGTCGAGTTACCCCTTCCCGTGGAATGACGCTGGTGGAAGCTCTAGTCGTGATCTCGATCATCGGGATCCTGATGGCGCTCGTCATTCCGGCCGTGTCGGCGATCCGCGAGTCCGCGAGAAGGACGCAATGCAGGAACAACCTGCGCCAGATCGGACTCGCCATGGACGGATTTCAGGCGGCGACGAGGAGCTTTCCAGCCGCCGGCCCCGGTGTCCATTTAATGGTTGGTGGCCACACTCGGCTTGCAGTCCTCAAGCAATTCTCCCCGCAGCTCCAGATTCTGTCCTACCTCGACCAAGAAAACGTGGTCAAGGCGGCCAACTTGTCGCTCGCATCCGACTCCGGCGACGCCCCGGAGAACGCGACGGCCATGAGCGTTCACATCCGTGTCTTCATCTGTCCCTCCGAGACGTCGGCGCTTCTGGTAGGTTCAACCGGTCCGGTCTCGTACCGTGCGAACCTCGGTCCGGGGCCTTACCTCTTCGACATGGACGATCACCCCACCGGCGACTTGCCGCAAGGCGGGGAGGGTGCCTTCGGATACGGCCATTCGTTCACGCCCCAGGATTTCAAGGATGGTGTGAGCAATACGGTGATGATGAGCGAGAAGCTCATGGGCGACGGCGAAAGCGCTTCCTTCACACCCAGCCGCGATTACTGGTGCCTGGGGCTGGCCGGGCCTGATTACCCAGCAGCGGACGTCCTTGTTTCGATGTGCGCCAATCTCCCGAGTATCAACCCGCCGCATGTCTCCGACGGCGGGAGTTCCTGGTATCCGGTTGGTTTTGGGGTCACGCTCTACAATCACACCGTCACACCAAACTCTCGTGTTCCCGGATGCAAGGTCAATGGAGTTGATCCCACTCCCGATCTCTCGGGAAACTTCGGAGGCGTTTTCGGCGCGAGCAGCATGCACGGCGGCGGGGTCCATTGCCTGATGGGCGACGGCGCGGTCCGGTTCGTGACGGATACTGTGAATCTCGCGGTCTGGCGAGCAATCAGTACGCGAAGTGGCGGAGAAGTCGTCTCCGAGGCTTTCTAGGCTCGTCCCCGGTCCATCCGGTCGTGGGTTGGATCACCTCGTTTGGCTCGCGGCTCTGGCTAGGCCCCGACATCCTCGGGATGGCCGCGTCGAGCGGAGGGCTCGGCTCGGCCGCTGGACCCGACCCCGTCGACCGTGTCGACTTCGTCACGATCGGCATCGCGATCGAGGCTCCGCCCTGGGCGTTCCTGGGCGGCTGGGCCGCTCGTTATTTCGCCTCGGGAAGCGCGACGACGACGACCAAGAGCCAGTCCCGGTAGGGAATCGTCCTATTGGGGGCCGGCCGGCGGGCCGGATCCGACGGCGGTTCGCTTGCCGTCCAGGCTCCAGTTGCCGTACCCGTCGACGACGAAAAACAAGGGGACCTCGAGGGTGCTCTTGATATTCGAGAGGCTGGGGATCGGCTGGAGCGACTCGGCCAGGGCCGGGCTATCCGGGCGGGCACCCGAGCGGGCGAACTGGGCAACAACCATTGCCGTCCCACCGCGCGAATCGCCAGTCTTCTGGATTGTCACCCCCGCGTCCTGGCCCAGGATCAGCTTGAGATTCAGGTACTGTTTGTAAACATCCGCGTACCAAAGGATCAAATCGTTCTCGGTTCCGGGAACGGAGATGTCGATGATCTGTTTCAGGTCGCTGCTCTTGATGGCGTCGGCGACGATTCGGGCCCGAACCTCGAGCGATTGCCGGGAAAAGATCCAGTACGCCGCCCCCCCGACCAGCACCAGCACCGCGAGCACCGCGATGATGCGGGGGTCGGGAAGCTTGACCTTGCCCAGCTTGCCGGCGAACTCGTCGAGCCCCAGCGAGATGCCCGCGCTGGATTGATCCCGCCCCGCGCGCTGCTTGTTCGCGTTCTTGCCGGCGCTTTTCGGCGCGGGGGGCTCACCCAGGATCGCCTGATGGGTTGGTGTCAAGTAAAAGACACGCAAGCACTTCCGGCAGACGAGTCGGACGCCGACCTTCTCGTTCGGTACTCGTCCCCCCGCGTGGCACGCGGGACATTTCATTTCGATCATGGGCCCGACTCCGCCAAAACCGACCACGAAGCGCCGGCGAAAGCGATGGCAAATCGTCCCCGTCGGCTCATCATGCCCGAACGAGACTCGCCTCGGCCGTACCCGGTGGTGCCTACAACACGCGGCCAGGGATCGCTTTAACCTACCCCCGGATTTTGGGTTTCGCAATCCACTCGAGCATTATCCCACCCCGATCGCGCCCGATCACGACGACCAATCTGGATTCGCGGGCCGCGGGTGATCAATGACCCAGGCCGATCACGCCCCGAACGGCCCTGGGATCTCCGTGTGTTCCTGGGCCGACCGATCGGCCGCCTCGAGTACCCGAACGACCTCGCGCGCCTGTTCCGCCGTCACGGCCAGGGGGGCCTTCCCCTGGAGATAAAGAGCGATGTTTTCATAGTAGGCGTCCCACGACGGCCGTTCCGAATCGATCGGATAGGTTCGCCGCGATCCACCCGGCTGCTCGACCGTGACCCGGCCAATGTGCTCGTCGAGCTCCCGAGCGGAGTCCAGGTTTCCCGATCGAAGGGCCTCTTCCTGGGGGTCGACGCCGTTCTTGACGAACCCCCCGCCATCCCCCACGATCCACCATCGAGGGCGCTCAATGCGAGTGATCCGACTGGTCTCGATCTGAACGAGGGTCTGGTCGAAATCCATCACGATCCGCCCGTGGCCGCCGCTGTCGATGCCCTTCCACGGTCCCTCGAGAATCCACGCCCGAAGCCCCCGGCAAGGCCCCAGTCCCAGCAAGAGCGCCTGGTCGACCAGATGCGCTCCCCAATCGTGGAGGATTGAGCCAGCCGCCGCGGCCTGACCGCGCCAGCTCCGTGGGGCGGCGTGACGGCAGACAGCGCTCTCGATGATCCGAGCCCGACCCACGAGCCCCATGGCCATGATCCGCCGCACGGTCGCGTAATCCCAGTCCCAGCGGCGATTGTGAAACACCGAGAGCATCCGGCCCGACCGGTCGCGAGCGGCGATCATGCGATCGGCCTCGGCCGTCGTCAGGGCCATGACCTTGTCGACCACGCAATCCTTGCCCGCCTCGAGCACGCGAACCGCCAGGTCGGCGTGCGTATCGTGAGGGGTCGCGATCACGACCAGCTCGACCCTAGGGTCGTCGAGGGCATGATCCAGGCTCGCATGCCCGGCGACGTCCGGGCCCCAGGTCGCCGTCGCCTCCGCGCGAACGACCGGATCCCGAGCGACAATCCCCACCAGCTTGAGCCCCGGCTGCCGTCGCACCAGCGGAGAGTGAAACGAACGCCCCGCTAGCCCATAACCCACGACCGCGACTCCAATCACGTCCAATCCCCCCTAGGATGCCATCCCCGCTCGTCCCGTCACGGTCGCGACTTGAGGCGAGCCCTCACATCACGATACACCGACGATGCGTGATATTTATCCACGATTTGCTGATAGATCCGATAGCCCTCGTCTTGCTTCCCATTCTGAAAGGCCGACCGCGCCTCGCCCATGAGCCTCCTCGCCTCGGGCTCTTGCTTGCCCCGAAGGGCCGCGTAGACATCCATGACCTCACGCGCGGACGGGGCGAACTCAAAATCATGCCGATACGCCAGGAACCCGTCGACCCAGGAACCGTCGGCGTCGGCCTTGATCCGGGGAAGATACTCGGCCGCCCCGGGCCTGGCCCTGGCGTCGAGCATCGTCCCCAATCGATCGACCCGCTCCCCGAGCCGTGCCTCCACGGTCATTCCCCGCGCACGATTCAGAGCCGCGATCGCCTCGCGAAACCGGCCCCCCTCGGCCTCCCTCTCGGCAAGGGCGATCACGACCTCGGGATCATCCGCCGCCATCGCCGCCAGCCACGCGATCGCCCTGTCGACCGGAAGGCGCGCAAACATATGACCAGATTTATCATCGGTGAAAAGCCGTGCCGCGGGCCAGCTTTCGTCCTCGAAGGCCCGGGCGGCGGCCTCGCTCAGCCCGAATCCCTGAATCGGGTCATTGCTCGCGTGAACGATCGCGAGTGGAACCCGGCGCTGGGCCTCGCGCAGGGCGGGATCGGCGAAGACGCTGGGCTCGCACTGCGTCAGCAACCCACACGAGACCGGGAACGCGCCGGCGAACATCTCCGGGTAGTTCATGAGCAAGCTATAGGTGAGCCAACCCCCCTGCGAATGGCCGCCGACAAACAATCGACCCATCGGATAGACCCCCTTGAGCTCGGCGAGGGCCTCCGAAACCAGCGCCGGGCTCTCGCGGTCGGTGCCGGGAAAGCCCTGATACGTGCTTTTTCCCACGAAGTCGACATAGGTATAGTTAAACTGAGGGGTTTCGCTCGTGCTCGAGGGCATTTCGCCGTTAATGCCCAGGATCAGGTGGTTTCGGGCGATCTCGGGCCAGGCGGCGGCGATGGTGCTCACATAGGCCCTGGCGTTCATGTTTGACCCGTGCAGGATCACGATCGTGGGCCATTTCCCTGGGTCGCCAGGCTTGTATCCCTCTGGTGCCCGGAGGCTATAGGTCAGCAGGTTCCTGGTCGAGCCGTCGACGATCGTGCCGGCCCGTGGTGGGGCATGGCGGACGTACTCTGGGGCCCGGCGTCCTTTCCAGCCGTACCATTCGCTGGATCCGTCGCCGAGAGCGGCCCCTTCGAAGGTCTTTCCGTCATTCGCGAGGTCAAACCACCCCGAGCCGTCGCGAAACCACTGATAATGGAGGTCGAGATGTCGGCCCTTGACCTGGCCATCAAGGGTCGAGCCGCCTCGTAGCGCGTATCGGCCCTTGACTGTCTCGCCGTCTTGCTCGAGCTCCATGAGGCCCAGATTGGTGAGCCATGGCCCCGCGAATTCGCCCGTCTTGCCCCTGGCCGCCTCCGGGTCGGGGCGAAAGCCCTGCCAAACGCGCTGAAAACCATTGGGGAAACGAAATGACCCCGTGAACGACAGCCCAGTACCGCCCAGTGTCACCGACGCCTCCCCCTTGGGCTTGCCGTCCTCCGATTTCAGCGACGCAACCTTGTCCTTGAGTGTCCCCTTGACCGTCGGAATCCGGGCATCGGCGAATTTCGCCGTGTATTGGTCGCCTTCCTTGCTGATGGTGACCAGCCCAAGGCTCGTCTTCCATTTCCCCTCAATGCCCGGCCCATCGGCCGCGGCCACCCGCGCCAGGAATACCACCCAGGCAACGAACCAGGATGCGAAGCGCACGCTCAACCCCTTTTTGAACGGAGCCGACGTCTTCACCGTGCGAGACCCCCACACAGAATACGATCGGCTCGCGTGTTTCGCCAGCAGGCTCACGGACGCCGCCTCCGCCCGTACATGCATCCACGTGGCGTTACGGAACTGGTTCCACCACGATGTCGAAGGGGGAATCGTGCCGTCGACCGACTGGGTCTGGTTTGACGAGAACCGTCAAACGCCCGATAATTCAGTTACATTTCCTAGTGGCGTGGGGAGGGTGGGGCGGAGTGATCGCCGTGCCCAGGTTTCCGAGGATCGGTCGGCGGATTCCAGGACGGGGGGACGGCGCATGACCAAGCTTCAACACGAGGAACCCCGAATCCTGGGCCCGCTGCCAGGCCCTCGGAGCGCGCGGTGGCTTAAGCGCGATGAGAGGGTGTCGTCGCCTTCGTACACTCGGATGTATCCCCTGGTCGTCAAGCGCGCCCGAGGAGCGATGATCGAGGATATGGACGGTAATCGATTCCTCGATTTCACGGCCGGGATCGCCGTGACCAACGTCGGCCATTCCCACCCCCAGGTCGTCGCGGCGATCCGGAGGCAGGCGGGGCGATTGATCCATATGTCGGGGACCGATTTTTACTATGCCTCGCAGATCAAGCTCGCCGAGCGGCTGGCCGCGATCGCCCCTGGTCCCGAGCCCAAGCGGGTCTTTTTCACTAACAGCGGGGCCGAGTCCAACGAGGCCGCCCTCAAGCTCGCGCGCAGGCACACCGGGCGCAATCGGGTGATCTCGTTCCTGGGCGCGTTCCACGGGCGGACCTATGGCGCGATGTCGCTTTCGGGCTCCAAGCCCATTCAGCGCTGGGGTTTCTCACCCCTGGTCCCGGACATCCACCACGCGCGCTATGGCGATCTCGAGAGTGTCCGTTCGTTGTTGAACACCGTTTGCCCCCCCGACGAACTGGCGGCGATCTTCGTCGAGCCGATCCAAGGGGAGGGGGGATACATCGTTCCACCCCAGGATTTCCTGGCCGGCCTGCGCGGAATCTGTAACGAGCATGGGGCGTTGCTGGTTTTCGACGAGGTCCAATGCGGCATGGGGCGGACCGGGCGGATGTTCGCGGCCGATCACTGGGGGATCGCGGCCGATATCGTTTGCCTCGCGAAGGGGCTGGCGAATGGACTGCCGCTAGGCGCGATCATCGCTCCTGTGTCGGTGATGGACTGGCCGCCGGGGAGCCATGCCTCGACCTTCGGCGGCAATCCGGTCGCCTGCGCGGCCTCGCTCGCGACCATTGCCTTGCTCGAGCGCGAATACCTGGCGAACGCGCGTGAACGGGGCGAACAGCTCAAGAATGGTCTCCAGGCCCTCGCCGATCGCGACCCGTTCATCCGCGAAGTCCGCGGGCTGGGGCTGATGATTGGTGTCGAGGTTCAAGACCCCGACGGTCGCGTTCACCCCGGCCTGCGCGATCGCGTGATCCAGCTCGCCTTCCACCGGGGCTTCTTGCTCTTACCGTGCGGGCCGAGCACCATACGCTTTTGCCCTCCGTTATGCTTGACAACCCGGCAGGTCGAAATCGGCCTGGATCGATTCACCGAGGCGATGGCCCTGGCCGAAGAGGAAACGCACAATGTCGGACGTCACCTTAACGACCTCGCCCAGCGAGTTTAACTGGCGGCGCTGGCCTGAAACCGAGGCTTTCGTCGACCAGCTCATCGAGCACGGGCTCGAGGGCAACGCGTTCGCGGCCGAACTTGCCGGGCGGATGCCGGTCGAGACCGGCACGCGATTCAAGGTCTGGGTCGACCATGTCGTCGTCCGCGGCGGCCCGGCCCTGGGCCGGCGTCTCCAGGCCCTGGGCTACGCCCGCGAGGCGGCCGATTACGACGTTGGGAATCCCGTTTTTTCGCACTCCGGCGGCATGTTTCCCCGGATCGTGATCCTCCCCCAGCCCAGGCAAGGGGCCGAGACCAACGGGGCCGAGGCCGCGCGCGACGTCCAGGAGCTCGCGATCAAGGTCGAATCGGTGGCCGCGTTTTCCCGAGCGATGGATCTGGGGCTCGAGATCGCGGGCGCTCCCCTTGGTCCTTACCGCGTCGGGCGCCTGGGTGGGACCAAGACCTCGCTCGCCGTCATCGAGCGTCGGGGCTATCTGGGCTTTGATCCCTTTCCAGGCGAGCTGACCCGGCTCGGCCGCATGACCCCAGCCTCGGCCCGCGACGCGCTCGCCGCCCGCGAGCTCTGGGAAGGGCGCAAACGATGCTTTGACGACGACCACGAAGGGATCGCCGCCACCGAAAAACTGCTCGACCAGGTCATCGAAAAGGCCGGCTCGCGCGACCTCGCCTGCCACCTGATTTTCGAGGTCGAGCGCGACTACTGGCAGTCGCGAAACCACGCCGCTCGCGTGCAAAAGGCCCGCCAGGACCGGCTCGGCCTGGGCTGGGCCAATCACGACCATCACACGTTTCGCTGCTCTCGACGCTTTTTCCCACGCGTGATCGGCATGTTCAGCAAGCTCGGCTTTAACCTCCGCGAGCGGTTCCACGCCGGCTCGCACGCGGGGTGGGGTGCCCAGATCGTCGAGCAACCGGTCACGGGGATCGTGATCTTCGCCGACCTCGACCTCGCCCCCGACGAGGCGGATTGCGATTTTACCCATGTGGCCCTCCCCGATCTCCCACGCCCCGGCACCGTCGGGCTCTGGGTCGCGCTCCACGGCGAGTCGATCCTCGAGGCCGGCATGCACCATCTCGAGGCCCAATTCGATTTCGACCTGCTCCGCGACGGGCTCAAGGCCGAGGCCGGCATCGAAACCATGCCCCCATTCTCCAATTTCCCCTTTCTGCGCCAGGCCTTCACGGCCGGTGAACGCTGGCGGATCGGCCAACGGCGGCTCGATCGCGCTCTCGAGGCCGGCTGGATCACCCCCGAACAGCACGCCAAATTCCGCGCTGAGGGGACGATCGGAAGCCACCTCGAAAACCTCGAACGGAGCGAAGGTTACAAGGGATTCAACCAACAAGCGGTAAGCTCGATCATCGCCGCGACCGACCCCAGACGCCACTGACGACCCGAAAAACGATGGCTTCCGCCGTGTTTCAGCCTCGCGAGGTACCCGATGACCGCAACCGCTCGCGTGACACGCGAAAACCACGCTCCCGCCGGCGACCCTCGGGACGTGCTCGACCAGGTCCTTTCCGAGGAAGCCATCCTGCGCCAGGGGGGTGGGGACGAGGCGATC
>JAKBAP010000222.1 GCA_021808995.1 Planctomycetota bacterium
CGGTGGCCGAGCGGTCGCGATTCTCGTCTTGCTCCATTCGCTCTCGAAGCTGGTCCGTGTCGCGGAGGATCTCTTGCTCTTGCTCGCGAAGCCGCTTGAGCCGTCGCTCGGCCTCGTCGCGGGCGGCCTGGGTACGCGCGGCCTCGAGCGCCGATCGCAGTTCCTTGATTCGCTCGTTCAGGTCGTTTTGCCTCCGCGCCAGCTCGCGCAGCCGGCTTTGTTGCTGGCGGGTCTCGCTCTGCTCGCTCGCCTGGCGTGACTGGGCCTGACGCGCGCTCGACCGCTGTTCAAACCGGTTTTCGTCGGCCGAAAGCTCAAGCTGCTCAAGCCGCGTGTTCGAGGGATTGCCACTTGCCCCGTTCGAGCTCTGGCCGCGCCGCGCGCTCGACCGAATGATCTGAAACTCGCGAGCCCGCAGCGTGAGCAAGGCCTGATACGCTCCCTGAGTCGCCGAAAGGGCCCTCGGCAACGGCGCCACGTCCGGCCTGGCCGCCTCCTCCAGTCGCGAGCCCGCCTGCTTCATGAACTCCATCGCCCGCTCGAGATTCACCTTCGACGCCTTGTCGGTCAACTTGCCGCCGAGCTCAGTCGCTTTCGCGATCGCCGATCGCTGGGACTCCTCGAGCGTCCTGGCATCCGCCGCCAGCATCGCCGTGGGCGTCCCCGAGGTTTCCCGGCGAATCAGCTTCCAGACTCCATTGACCACTTGCTTTTGCAGCTCGGCGAGCTGGTCCGACTGGCGGGCCGGCGACTGGTCCTGTTGTTGCTCTTGCTCCGAGCCTCCCGGGGGCTGTTCTCCCTGGCGAAAGATCTCCTCGAAGTGGCGGACCTCGGCGAAATACATGTCGCCCGAGGTCCGTCTCGGCTTCCCGTCGGGCCCGACGTCGTCGGCCCAAAAAAAGTACGAAACCAGTTGGTCGGGAAGGGCGTGAAGGGCCTCGAAATCGATCATGTATTGGTCGCGCGCCTTGCGCGTGGCGGCCGGGCCGGCCGTGAGGTCGATTTCACGGGGCGCGTCGCCGGCCATCGCGTACGCGACCCCGTGCTTGACCAGGCCGAAATCGTCCTCGAAATCGGCCACGAGCCCCAGCTCTTCCAGGGGCGAAACCCTCACATCCCCCTTCGGCTGGGCCGTCTTGATCGTCGGGGGCTTGTTGCGCAGGACGTGAGTCGAGATCTCGGCCGGGTTCCTTTCGTTTCGACCCTCGGAATCGACCAGGCGAACCCGATACTTCCGGGCCTCGGCCAGCGTGGTCGTCGCCTCGTAAACCGCCTCGCCGGCTCGCTTCACCAGCGTGATTTCCTGACCATCCTGGTCGACCAATCGCGCGCTTACGACATCTTTATTCAGCCGACAGCTCAATGTGATCCTGGTCCCCTCGACGGCCGTGACGTGGCGTACGTCCTCGACCTGCTTTTCGGGCATGGCGGTATAGGCTGGGAACTCGAGCTTGGCGTCGGCCTTGAGCAACGCGGGGTATTCATACACGCGGGCGTGGTAGGTCGGGCTCACGCGGCCGCGAAAGGCGACCCGATAGGCCAGGTCCCCCTCGACCGATTCCAGACGGCCCGCGAAAACCGGGTCCTCAAGGGCGCGGATCATGGTCAAGCGCCGTTCGGTCGGCCCTTGGCCGTCGATCACGAGCTCGGCCTCGGCCGGCGCCGAGCCGGCGAATCGAGCCGTCACAAGCAGGGGCGCTCCCCTCTCGATCGAAACGTCCCCCGGCTCGACGGCTAACCCCTCGGTCGACGGGGCGACCGCGCTTTGGCTCGCGGGTCGCATGGCGAGCCAGCCGATCGCCGTCGCGAAGAGTCCGAGCGTCGTCACATGCGCGAGCGCCAAAGCGCGAAGCCGACCCGACCCCACGAGCCGTGTCCAATCGTTCGCCCGCGAATGGTCGAGCGCCTGGCGGACGACGGCGGCATGAAGAAAGCCCGTTCGATCGGGCTCGACGGCCGCGAGCAAGACGGCGTTGAGCGCGGGATGGTTGGCCTCGATCCGTCTGGCCGTCGCCACGGGATCGCGCTGGGACGTGATGACCCACGCGATCCAGGCCGCCGCCGTCGCCATCGCGGCCCCGGCCAGCGCATGGGCGGTCCACCAAGGGGGCGACCAGGTCTCCGCGAACCGAGCCGACGCGTACACAAGCGCGGCCGCCGGCACCAGCCACGCCAGCCAGCACGCCGCTAGCCCCGTCCACAACCGAGCCCGGCGGATCCGGGCGGCCACACGATCGAGCCTGTCTCTCAGTTCCGGATTCATGTCGATTGCGTCTCCAGTGCCGCCTTCGTGGACCGTCCCCGTCGACCCGCCAGCCAGGTCTCGATGATCAAAACCACAAGCGCCGCCACGACAAGCGGACGCCACGCCTTTTGACGCCCCTCTTGCTCGGCGTCTTTCGCGAGCGCGAGCTGGGCCTGGTCGATTCGAGGTCCTTCCCCCCGCGCCGGCCGGCAGCCATATTGCTCGAACGTCTCGAGCGCCAAGGGGGCGGTCCGGCCCTCAAGGGGGTCGAGATTGACCGCGAACGTCCGCGCTCCAGCCGCCGTCCCATCGGTGTAAACCCCAGGCAAGTCGGTCTCCGTGAAGAGGGACCGGGCGCGTACCTTCGCGCCGTCCGGCTTTGTGATCACATGCTCAACCCCCTCGGGCAGCGGAACCGCGTCGCCAACCAGGACTCGATCCGAACCCTGGGGCCGGGGATCCCCCAGATCGAGCAACGCCGTCATGAGGGGAACGAATTTCGACGACCGCGCGAGCTGGCTTTCCGCCGGCCGCCAGCCGCTCGCCAGCACGATCAGCCGACCCGCCGCGATTCGCTTTTCAACGACCGCCGGATCGCCGTTCTCGAATCTGGCCAAGACGCGGCAATCGCCCAGGGCCTTGGTGTCGAGCTTACGCGATTTCCAGAAGTGAATTTTCGTGAAGTCATTGTATCCCGGAGCGGCGAAGGGGGCGAACAGAGGATGGTCAAAGGCAATCTCGCCCAGCAGCAGATCTTTCCGCGCACTCGGAAACGCCAGCCCTTGGGCCGGAACCTGGGCCAGGAGGGCGAGCATCGCCGAGCGATCCGATCCGAGCCCAGGGACGAGCACCAGACCCCCTTGCTCGAGGTATTTCCGCGCGACCCCCGCCTGATCCGCCGGGGTCTCACTCGCGATCACGACCAGGGCCGGCGGACGAGGCGATGGCCACGCCAGCGGCCCGGACGCCGATCGCGCGACCACGCGCGCCGCCCGACCAGGCGTGTCCAGAAACACGCGATCCAGGAAATAACGCAGGCCGGCGGGATCGTCGGCCTTTTCATCCCCCACATAGACGACCTCGACCGTCGCGCGGGGCTGCTCGGCCAGAAAGAGGATGTTGTCAAAAGGGTGGGAATCCCCCTTGAGCCGAAGCGATTGAACCCGGGAAGGCTCCGCTGGATCAGGGACCGAGGCCACGCGGCTCTCACCAACCGGGACGTGGACTTCCGAGGGCTTTCCGATCACGCTCCCGTTGGCGTCGAACCACTCGAGGGTTAGTGCCTCCACGCTCGAACCCCCCTCGTTCGAAACCAGCACCCGCCGCGCGCGGGGCGCTCCCTTGGCGACCGGTTCGGTCTCGGGCGAGTCCGCGATGGCGGCAAGGGCGGCGTTCGAGCCCCCGACGTCGACCGCGTGAATCTCGAGTTGAACATCCGCCGGCCACTGAAAGTCTCCCAACGCCTCAAGCCGGCCACCACGCTGAAGGTCGCTGATCAGCACTATCCCGCGGGCCGCCGTCGAGGCGGTCTTTCCAGACTCGACGGCGAGATCGAGCGCCGCCGCCGCCTCGATGAGCGACTGTCCCAGGCGCGTCGACCGCCAGGAAGGGCGAAGGTCCGCCAACCTCGAGAGGGCGACGGCGCTTCTCCTGGCCGGATCGAGCGATCGCGATTCGGCGAACCCAAACACGGGACGCACGGCCGAGTCAAACGCCAGCATCGCCAGTTCGTCACCCGGCTTGAGGGCGCGGATCACCTCTTCCGCGATCGCCGTCGCGCGCGGCCAGGCACCCACCCTTCGCATGCTGGCGCTGGTATCGATCAAGACCACCACGCGCTTCCGCTCTCCCGCGCTGGAACCAAGGGTCGCCGCGCGGCTCAGGAAAGGGCGGGCGAAGGCCAGGGCGAGCAGCCCCAGCGCGAGCACCCGCATCGCGAGCAAGAGCAGGTGCTCAAAGCGGCTCCGCTTCGAAAGCTGGGGGGGAGACGGAGACAGATACATGAGCGAGCTGAATGGGACCTCTCCCTTGGGCGCGCGGCGAATCAGGTGCAGGATCACCGGCGCGACGATCGCCACCGCCCCCAGCAAATAAAGCGGCGCGAGAAAGCTCATCGCGCCCCCCCCGCGAGCGGATTTCGCCCCCGCGCGGCGGCCCGGCCCCGACGCAAGCGCGCCTGCAACACGTCGAAAAGCACCAGCTCCAGCGGGCGATCGGTGGCCACCATCGTGAAGTCGACGCCGAGATCCACGCACGTCCGCTCGATCTCGGCGGCATGTTCCAAGAATCTCCGCCGATAGTCGGCTCGAGCCCGGGCGGGATCCACGTGAATCTCGCGCCCCGTCTCCGCGTCTCGGAACCGGGCGGGGACATTGAACGGAAAATCGATCTCGGCCGGGTCGAGAATCCGCAGCACCATCACGTCGTGGCCCCGCGCCCGCAGGCCCGCCAGCCGGCTCGCGAGCCGTTCGGTTGGCGCGAGCAAATCCGACAACAGGACAACCAGGCCTCGCTTCCGCGCCGTCGCGGCCGCTTGCTCGAGCGGACCCGCCAGATCAGTCGCCCGACCCGCCGGCTCACGCGCGAGAGCGGACATGATCCTACGCAAATGTCCAGGACGATAGCGAGGAGGAAGATAATCGGTGATCTCCCGATCAAACAGAATCAGCCCCACCGCGTCGCGCTGGCCGGTGAGAAAATACGCCAGGGTCGCCGCCGCCGTGCGGGCGTAATCGCACTTGCGATAACCGACTGTCCCGTACGCCATCGAGAGACTGGTATCAAGCGCCAAATACACACGAAGATTGGTCTCATCCTCGAAACGCTTGATATAATGGCGATCCGTCCGGGCAAAGAGCCGCCAGTCGAGATAGCGGGGATCGTCGCCAGGGCTGTATTCGCGATACTCGCTGAATTCGACCGAGAAACCATGGAACGGGCTCTTGTGCAGCCCCCTCACGAACCCCTCGACGGCGACGCGGGCGCGGACCTGGAGATTCTTGATCCGCAAGAGCGCCCGCGGGTCGATGAGCGAGCCCGGCGGGTCTGGGCCGCGTCCTGGGTCGATCTGGGGTGATTCGAGTGGAGGCATCAGTCGCGCGTGCCTTTCACGTGTTCGATCAGCCGGTCGACGACGCCGTCGACCGCGATGCCGTCGGCCTCGGCCCGATAGCCAAGCAAGATCCGATGCCGCAGCGTGGGGTGGGCGAGCGCGAGCAGATCCTCGGGCGCCACATGATATCGGCCGCTCAGGAGCGCCCGCGCCTTGGCCCCGAGCACCAGCGATTGGGCGGCCCGCGGCCCCGCGCCAAAGCTCACCCAGTTATTGACAAAGGCCGGCGCGCGGGGGCCCGGCCGGCTCGCCGCCGCCAATCGCACCGCCCGCCGCACCAGGTCCTCGGCGATCGGAACTCGACGAACCACGTCGTGAAACGCCAGGACGTCCGGCCCATCGAAAAGAGGCTCGATCGCCTGGGCACGCCGCGAGGTCGTCCGCTTGACGACGGCGACCTCGTCATCCTCGGGCAAATAATCGACGACCACGTTGAACATGAACCGGTCGAGCTGGGCCTCGGGGAGCGGGTACGTCCCTTCCATTTCGATCGGATTCTGGGTCGCCAGCACGAAAAACGGCTCCTCGAGCGGATACCGCGCGCCGGCCGCCGTCACCTGATGCTCCTGCATCGCCTCGAGCAAGGCCGCCTGGGTCTTGGGGGGGGTCCGGTTGATCTCGTCGGCCAGGATCACCTGCGCGAAAATCGGCCCCTTCACGAATTGCATCTTGCGCCGACCGTCACCCACCTCCTCCAGGATTTCCGTCCCCGTGATGTCCGCCGGCATCAAGTCGGGCGTGAACTGGATCCGCTGGAATCTCAGGTGGAAAATCTGGGCGATCGTCCGCACCAACAGCGTCTTCGCCAGTCCCGGAGCCCCCGTGATCAGGCAGTGACCGCCGGCGAACAAACTGATCAAGAGCTGTTCAATCGCCTCTTTCTGGCCGACGATCGCCTTGGAGAGCTCGCGCTCGATCCGGCCCCGGCTCTCGTGGATTTTTTCCACGACCTGACGCTCATTCTCGTGGACGTCGGGCTCGTCGCTCACGATCGTTCCTTCCTCTCGGGTAAGGACCGGACCACCCTGGGGCGATCGAGTCCTAATGGGTCATGGCGTAGGTGATGATGTTGATGCCCATGGGATAGGCTTTTTTCTCGGAGAATTCCTTGAAATACCAGGGGTCTTCCCCCTCGCGCTCCCAGCCGTCGCCGAGGTCGGTGTTGTGGCAGATGATCGCCATCATCCGCCCCTTGTCGTCAAGGAGCCCCTTGTAATGGACCTCGCGAGTGTTGCCGCCGTGCCCCCACTCCCAGGTAATCCCCTGGTCGCGCCCCTGCCACGCCGCGCCAATGCTCGGCACCTGGGGTTTCTCCTTGAGCCGATAGACGCAGTGGAAAACCTCATGATCGAGTCCCAGCTCGATCGGCTCGCGATCGGGGAAGACGCGCTTGAGCTGGTCGCGAAAATTCTCCCACTCGAAATCGCCCCAGAAATCATCGACCATCAAGAAGCCGCCGCTCAGGAGATACCGCCTGAGCGCCTGGGCCTCCTCATTCGAAAACGAAAGCGCTCCCGGCTCGATGAGATAGATAAAGGGGTAGTCGCCCAGGCGAGGGTCGGTGAGCCGCAGGGTGATCGGCTCGGGGTTGACCTTGAGCGAGGTAAGCTGTTGCAGCCGGAACGAGAAATTCAGGTCGCTGTCGGGCCAGTCGGTCGCCCATCGTTGCCAGCCGCCACCCCAGCCGCCACGACCGCGCCGGCCCCCCCCCGACGAATCGTATTCCACTCGCACGAATGTGAACACGTCGCTTTTGAATGCTTTATCGATGGTCCAGTTCGGGACGCCCGCGCGGTCCTCGGGAAGTCCCGCCCGGGGCGACGGACCGCGAAACCGCTGGCCGAAAACCACCCCCGTGACGAGGAGGGCGAACAGGGGCGCGATCCAGGTCCATCGACGGCGCGTCATCATGGGATCTTCCCCTGGGTCGTCGGCTGGGCGCTGGTTCGCTTGCGCTCGAGCTCGAGCAGGATCGCATGGGCGGCGAGAAACCGTGGTGCCTCCTCGAGCGCCTTGAGCGTCTCGCGCCGGGCCTCGGCGGGCTCGCCGGCCTTGAGCAGCAGCCGGGCCAGTTGATAGTGCGACTCGGCCGGCTCGACCTGATCGAGGATCGCGACCGCGCGGGCGGCGACGACGGCCTCCGCGAGGTTGCCCTCGTGTTCGGCCGCCAGGGCGAGCATTCGGTGGGGCTCGGCCACGAGGGGGTTAACCGCCAGCATCCGCCGGGCGTCGCGCGTGAGGGCGGCCCAATCCCCGGCCGTTCGCTCGATCTCCATGAGCCGGCCAAACGCCGCAGCCGCGTCGCCGCTCCGCTCGGCCAGCGCTTCGAGCTCGCGCCTCTCGCCCGCTGGATCTCCCAGATTCCGCGCGACCAGGGCGAGCATCGCGTAGGCATTATCCGCGCTTGTGTACTCGGGATAGAGGGCTTTCAGCGGTTCGAGCACGGCTTTCGCTTCCCTCCATTTTTTCTCGACGATCAGCCGAGCCGCGAGCCGCCGTCGGCCCCAGAAACTGTTGGGATGCTCACGCAGCCAGGCCGAAAGCGTGGCGGAATCGGCCTCGACGGGCAATTCCGGCTCTTCCCAGGTCGCGACCGTGGCGGTCGCCTTGGCCTTCGCGCGGGCGAATTCGCCAAACGCCCGGTCTAACTCATCTAGCGTCATTTTCGTCCGCCGCGGCAGCGCCTCGTTCATCGCGGTCCCCGCCCCCAGGTCGTCGAGGATCCCCTTGATCGCCGCCAGCCCATGCGACGATTCGAGAAATTCCACCGCCAGCGCCGATTCAAAATAGGCGAATTGGAGGTGGAGCGGCGACTTGGGCGCGAGGAACGCCGAGCTCAGCTTGCTCAGCGGCGTCAATTCGTCGCTCAGGATCATCAGGCGGAATTTTGGATTGAGAGCGGTCCCCCACGAACGGTCGGCCCGCGTCTCCTCATGGACCGAGATCCCCTCGGAAAGCCAGCGGGGCATCCGATTGTGCGTCTTCGCGAGGGTGATCACGTGACAGAGCTCGTGCCAGAGCACCGCCTCCCAATTCGCCGGGGTCTCCCCCTGCGATCGAGGGCTATTGGCCGTGACCACCCGGCCGAAGCAGACTCCCAAGAGCCCGTCGGCTCCCGGCAAGCCAAACGTCCGTACCGCGAAATCCTTGTGATCGGGAAAGATCTCGACCAGGATCGGCGTCTTGATCGTGACTTCGTAGCGCTCGCTCAGCGTTTTTCGGGCCCGTCGCAACAGATCAAGCGCCCGAGCGCCGTAAAGATCGGCCTCGCGGGGGTCCATGCGCAGGGTCAGTCCGTCGAC
>JAKBAP010000223.1 GCA_021808995.1 Planctomycetota bacterium
GGCGACTTCCGCCCGCCCGTCGCCGTCGAGGTCGTAGACGATGAATGGCGTGTAATGAGCTCCCTCGCGGATGTTTTTACCCAGGTCGATTCGCCAGAGCTGGGTTCCATCGAGCTTGTACGCCTCGAGCTTGGTCGTGCCGGGGCAAACCCCGCGCTGGGAATTGTCGTATCCACGCTGTTCTTGCTTGATGACGATCTCGTACTCGCCATCGCCGTCGAGGTCGCCGGCGGCCGCGTCGTTCGGCGTGTAGCCGGGAGGGGTCTTGAGGGGGATCTCCAGATAACCCGCGGGCGCGTCCGGGCGGAGGGTGAAAGGGGCACTTGCTGGTTGCTCAATCCCGTCTCGAACCGGGCGAACGGTATAGACGAGGGTCTGGCCGGGCTGGGCCGTGGAATCGAGGTAACACGTCGCGGCGGCGAGTGGCCTGGGATTGATCCGGCCCGGGGCCGCGTCACCCGTCGCGCGGTAGATGTTAAACTCCAGTCCGTCGGGATCCGAGCCGAGCAGTCGCCAGCTCACGAAGGCCTTGCCGTCCACCTGGCGAAACGCGACCAGGCCGCGGCCGAGCCGCTCCATTCGCCTCCTGGGTTTCGCGTCCTCGGCTAGAGCCGTCGTGAGCCTCGCGAAAAGACCGATTCCCAGAAACAAAACCCACAATCGCCGTGCGTTTGGTCGAAACATGGGACGAGCTCTCGAGCGAGGTACGATTCGCCAGCATGCTGGGAAGAGGCGGATGGCTTTCAAACCACGTCGCCAGGGTTGAGGATAGCCCGTGCGCCGTCGGTTTCGCAACGCGTGGGTGGATTCCAGCAATCGCTAGCGGACGATTGTCGGAATCGATAGAGTGCTATCCGACGCGCCAATCAGGGTTTCGGCCGAGTTCGCACGCACCTCATCCATGAGAAAGAGGACTACGATGTCGACGGTACCTCCCGGTGAAATGCCTCCCGATGACGAGGTGTTGCAATTTGACGAGGCCGAGTTTTCGGCCGAGCCGCGGGCCGTCAACATGCCGGCCTGCGCGAGCTGTCAACAGCCGATTCCCGACGCCTATTTCGAGGTCGCGGGCAAGGTCGTCTGCGGCGAATGCCGCGAGCGGATCGAGGCGGCCTATCAGAGCGGCTCGGGACTGGTCCGGTTCCTGAAGGCGTCGGTCTTCGGCCTTGGGGCGGCCTTCGCCGGGGGATTGATCTATTACATCACGGTTCGCGTGACGGGGCTCAATATCGGGCTGATCGCCATTCTGGTGGGTATCATGGTCGGCCAGGCGGTGCGCTCGGGATCGGGCAATCGAGGGGGTCTCGGCTATCAAGTTCTGGCGGTTTTCCTGACCTATTCGGCGATCGTGGCCATGAACGTGCCTTTGGTCATCGAGGAAATGATGAAGGCCGATCCGGCGGAACTGGAAGCCGCGGCCCCAGCTCCCCCCATGAAAGACGCCGGCAAGGCCGCGGCACCGGCGAAAGACGCGGCACCCGCACCCCCCGCGCAAGCCCCACCTGAGGCGGCCAGACCCATTGACCCCTCGCAGATCATCGCATTGCTCGGCGGATTGATCGTGCTTTTCTACAGCGTTCCAGTATATGATGTCATGTCCTCGCCGATCTCGGGCGTGATTTATGCCTTTGGACTCTGGCAGGCCTGGCGACTGACCATGCCTGGCCAGTTTGTCATCAACGGGCCGTTCAAGGTGCGGGGACGGGGATCATTCGCGCCTGGGGGCGGTCATGTCGCTTGACAAGGAGACGGCTCCTCCGGCCCAAGGAATCGCCTGCCCTGGATGCGGCTGCGATGTCGCGTGGTCGCTCCGCGCGTGTCCCTCGTGTCATCGTCTGATTCACGGTGAGCGCCTGAAAACGCTTGCCGACCAGGCTCAGGGGGCGCAGGACCGGGGCGAGCTCACGCTGGCCCTCACCACCTGGCGAGATGCGCTGGATCTGCTGCCTAGCGAGAGCCGGCAGCACGCGGTGATCACCCAGATAATCGCCCGGCTTGGTCGTGAAATCGACCAAAATCCCGCGGCGACCGCTCGCGACCAGGCCAAGCCCGACGCACAATCCGGCTGGTCGGCGAGCAAGGCCACCGGCGCGGCCGGCGCGATTGCCTTCGCGATCTGGAAGTTCAAGTTCCTGGCCCTTGTCGTCCTGACCAAGGGCAAATTCTTGATCCTGGGCCTCACCAAGGCCAGCACGTTTCTCTCGATGTTCGCCTGGCTTGGTGTTTATTGGCACATTTTTGGAGGATGGTTCGCGCTAGGCCTTGTGCTTTCCATCTATATCCACGAAATGGGGCACGTGGCGGCCCTGGTGCGTTATGGCATGAAGGCCGAGGCGCCCTTGTTTGTTCCCGGACTGGGGGCGTTCATCCGGCTCCGACAAACGATCACCGACCCCCGTCAGGACGCCTGGATCGGCCTGGCGGGGCCAATCTGGGGGCTGGGGGCCGCTCTTGCCTGCCTGGGTCTGTTCGCGGGGACCGGGATGGCGATCTTCGCGGCCGTCGCGAAATTGGGCGCGGTCGTCAATCTCATGAACCTGATCCCGGTCTGGCAGCTTGATGGCAGCCGCGCGTTTCGCGGGCTCACTCGCTCGCACCGCTGGCTCGCGACGGCGGCCGTTGCGACCTCCTGGGCGGTCACGGAACAGAACATGTTGGTCCTGGTGATGGCCTTTGGTGCCTGGCGCTCGGCATTTGACAAGTCAACCGCCCAGCCCGACCGGGGCATCCTGGCCACTTATGCCGTTTTGGTGGCTGCCTTGTCGGCGATCCTCTGCCTGCCAGTGCCACTGCCGTAAGGCCTGAGCAGGCGCGTGAACCCCACGGCCCCTCGCGACTCTATCGTAATATGGAAACCGCCGAATTCATGGCAATGTGTCAGGATGCCATCGTCAAGAACGATCTGGAGTCGCTTAAACGGGCTGTGTATGAGTTCTCCGAACTCTGTTTTTCCTATCCTACCGACGCGGTCCTCGACGACGGGCTAGTATCCTATTTGTCCGAGACGTTTCGGTCCCCGACGTTCCACGCCATGGAGGGGAGCTGGCACCTGATCAGGCTGATCGAGGAAGACTGGTCCGCGTTCACCGAGGAGCAACGCTTGCGTCTCCTCGACCCGATCGAGTTTTCCTACAACAAGTATGCCGATTGGATGTCGTGTTTCATGATTTCGGAGATCCTGGGCGATAATTACTGTTGCGAGCGCGCGTTCGAGGTGCTCAGGCGGCTCTCGGCGATCCCCGAGGAAGTCCCCCGTTCGCTGATCCCCCATGGGTTTGAGCACATCGCGCAATCGGCGGACGACCCAGCACTCCGCGAATTGGCGCTTGCCGAGATTCACCGGATGCGTGGCGACGTCTCGGAACAGGTCCGGGACGAGGCCCTGATCTCACTCGGGCGGCTGGGAATTCAGGCGGAGTGAGACCCGCAAGACCCTCGCGCCGGCCAATCCGAAACGTCCATCGCCGCCGATCGCCAGGCGAAAGTTGATCGAGGCGGGGCTTGACATCCCATGGCGGGGGGTTAATCTAGTAGCTTCCGATTTGGGTGACGGCGTCATGGTGGTGCGCGCCCGGATCGCGATGACGGTCGTCGAGGCCTCTTCCTGATTTTCAGCGAGGCCGGCGATACCGTCTCATCCGAGTCAGCGTCCGCGAGGCGGGCCAGTCGTCGCGGGACGGCGGTCGGCCGATGCCTTGTTGAGTGAGGTTTTTCCGCGGTCGGGGAGCGCCTGGGCGAGCCCTGATCGTTGCCACGAACCGGGTTGTGACGACCCGGGCGCAAATGGAATCGATGGATTCATGCCCACGATCAATCAGCTTGTCAAGAAGCCGCGTCGGCCGGTCAAATATAAGACCAAATCGCCTGTCCTTGAGGCGTCTCCGTTCAAGCGGGGCGTTTGTCTTCAGGTCAAGACGATGACGCCCAAAAAGCCGAACTCGGCACTCCGCAAAGTGGCCCGCGTTCGGCTGTCGAACGGCAAGGAAGTCACCGCGTACATTGGCGGCGAAGGGCACAACCTGCAAGAACACTCGATCGTCATGATTCGTGGCGGCCGGGTGCGCGATCTTCCGGGCGTGCGGTATCACATCGTCCGCGGCGTGCTCGACTGCCAGGGCGTGGCGGATCGTAAGCAGGCCCGCTCCAAGTACGGTTCCCAGCGCAAGAAAGCGGCCGCCGGCAAAGCGGCCCCGGGCGCGGCCAAGAAAAAATAATCCTCCAGGCCCCCCGAGGGTTCCACCGCGGAGGGGCCAAAACCCGATCATCCGGCCGAAAGGCGAATTCCCTTTTGAAAGTTCGAGAGAACGCTGCTCATGGCTCGTAAATTCACCGCCAGCAAGTCGCATCTTCGGCCTGACCCACGGTATGGGTCAAAGCTCGCCGGCAAGTTCATCAATTGCGTGATGCACGACGGCAAGAAGAGCGTCGCCCAGAGCATTTTTTACGACGCGATGGAAATCATCCAGAAGCGTCTGCCCAACGAAAACCCGATCGAGGTTTTCAACCGGGCCGTCGAGAACGTCAAGCCCATGATCGAGGTCCGCTCGAAGCGCGTCGGCGGTGCCACCTATCAGGTGCCGATGCAGGTTAATAAGACCCGTCAGCAGACCCTCTCGATTCGCTGGCTCCTGATCGCCGCTCGCGAAAAGAAAGGCCGGCCGATGTCGGTCAAGCTGGCCGACGAGCTGCTCGCCGCCTACAACCGCGAGGGCAACGCCGTCAAAAAGCGCGAGGACGTCCACCGCATGGCCGACGCCAACAAGGCGTTCGCGCACTTCGCCTGGTGAGCCAGGCTTTAACCGCCGGATGATTCGGCGGATGATCGCCATTCAGACGATTAACGGGGACTGGGTTCGTGGTTATCCACATCTCAGTCCCCTTCTCACGCCCCCCCTCCCCCGAATCGACCCTGGAGGCCCGGCGCGTCGATGGCCCAAGACCCACTGCACGTGCTCTGGATCGAGCCCGGCTTTCCGGGACGGCTCGGGGGGGTCGCCGATTGGCTGACCCGCCTTCGCGGGTATCGATCGTGGTTTTATTGCCACACGGCCGCGCCCCGTGCTTACTGGCCAGTCTCGGTGGGACGGGGTCTTGAGGTCGAAACCTTCGGGGTGGGCGGGGCCGCTCGCGACCCGGCGGTCGCCTGGACGCGGACCCTCGAGCGTGGGCTCTGCTATGCGTACGGCTGCTGGGAGGTCCTCGAGAAACGCAGGCCCCAGCCGATCGACCTGATCGTGGGCCGTTCATCGGGGCTGGGCTCGACCTTGTTCACGCCGGTCCTTTATCCGTCCGCGCCCGTGGCGAGCTATCTCGACTATTATTACGCTCCCCATCAACACGACCTCGCGGATGAGGCCGGCCCCGAGACGCCTCCCTCTTATTATTATTGGAGGCGGTCGATGGGGGCGATCGACCTGTTAGACCTCGAGCAGGCGAGCCTGGGGTGGACCTCGACCGCCTGGCAGCGCGGGCTTTATCCGACCGAATATCAGCCCGACATCGAGGTTTTCCCCGATGGAATCGACACTGACCTATTCCTTGTTTCACCGTGGCACGCGCGGGGGGTGGGTCCGCGAGTGATCGCCGGTCGAACGATCCCGCCGGGTGCGCGGGTCGTGAGCTTCGTGGCCCGGACGCTTGACCGGCTGCGTGGCTTCGACCGTTTTTTCGAGCTTGCTCGCAAGCTTCTGGCCGCGCGTCCCGACGTGATCTGCGTGGCGGCCGGCGACCCGATTGTCAGGCGCGGGCTCGACGTGACCTTTCACAACCAGGACTATTTCGCCCATTTGAAAGCGAATCATCGGGCCGTCGATCTGGATCGATTCTGGATGCTCGGCATGGTCCCTCCCAGGACGGTCGCGGAATTGCTGGCCGCGAGCGACCTCCACGTCGCGCCTGGACGGAACTACCCGGTCGCGCGGTCGATGCTCGAGGCGATGGGATCGGGCTGTGTGGTTCTAGCCTCGGACACCCCACCGCATCGCGAGCAGTTGAAACCTGGGCGAACCGGCCTGCTCGTGGACGGCCGGGACGAGGGTGCCCTGGTTGAGACCGCTCTCAAGGTCCTCGCGGATCGGGCCGCGTACCAGGCAATTGGCGAGGAGGCGGCCGCGGCGATCCTGGAAACGCATTCGCGAGATGTCTGCTTGCCCAGGCTGGCGGAGCGATTCACGAGGCTGGTCGAGACCCGCGAGGCCAGGCGATGAACATCCTTTTCCTTCACGATGCCTTTCCGGCGCAGTTTGGTCGGCTGGCGCTCGAGCTGGTTCGTCGTCGAGGCTGGAGCTGTCGATTCCTGACACAGAGTCTCTCAAGCTGCCCAACGCCCACGTCCGAGATGCTCGAAGCGCTCGAAATCCGCCAGATTCCATTGGCCGCCGAGCATCGATCGAGCGAAGGGATTCCCTGGCCTCAAATCCAAGGCCATTTCCTGGAACAGTGCCAGGCCGTGGCTGAGGCGGCGCGCGGATCCCCATGGCCGCGGCCCGATCTGGTCGTCGCGCATGGTGGCCGGGGCGCGCCAACGGTGTTTCTGCGGGAGACGCTCGATTGCCCTATCGTCGTGTATTGCGAATACTACTTCGCGACCCATCGCCGCGATATCTCCTATCGCATCGACCTGCCGCCAGCCGAGCCGGCCTTGTTTTTCCCGCGCTGCATCAACGCGCCGACTCTGGCCGCGCTCGTTGATTGCGACGCCGGTTATTCCGCGACCGCCTGGCAGCGAGAGACATTTCCAGCGCGATTTCATCATAAAATCAAGGTCTATTTCGACGGGATCGACGCCGATCTCTACGCGCCTGGGCCCTCGTCGCGGCGGATCGGCGGGGTGACGATTCCCGAGGGGGCGCGGGTCGTCACGTTTGTCTCGAGGGGGCTAGAGTCAATTCGTGGATTTGACCTCTTCATGAAGGCGGCGAAGCGGATCGCGGCGGCTCGGCCCGACGTGGTTTTCATCGTCGCCGGCGGCGAGGAGATCCATTACGGCTGGGACAAGCTCCACACCGGCCAGCCTAGCTTCAAACAATGGGTGCTGAGCCAGGATCAATACGACCTGAGCCGGTTTGCGTTCCTGGGTCGAGTCTCGCCCGAGCAACTGGCCGAGGTCCTTCGCATGAGCGACCTGCACATCTATTTGACGGCCCCGTTCGTGTTGTCGTGGTCGATGCTCAACGCGATGGCGTCGGGTTGCGTGGTCCTGGCGTCGGACGTGGGGCCGGTGCGCGAGGTGATCGAGCCGGGTGTGAACGGTCTTGTCGAGCCGCTGTTTGATACCGATCGACTCGTGAAGACCGCGTTACAGGTTTTAGGCGACCTGGGCGCGTATTCGCCGCTGGCCGCGGCGGCCCGGCGCACGGTTCTCGATCGTTACAGCGTGGAGACCTGCATTCCCCCCCTGGGCGACTTTCTGGAGCGAGTCGCCGGGGGGGCGAAATGAAGCACGGCGATTCGCGGGCTCAGGGTTGGGCGGGGGCTGGGGGCTTGGGGCTCAGGTGTTTCCAGTCCATGTCCTTGAAGAGGTCGGTGGCGGCGTTCGCGAGGCCGTCGTAGACGGACTTTCCGGCGTTTTCGGCGGCCTGGACCGCGCCCGAGGCCGCGTGTTCGACAGCGGCCACCGGGGGGGTGCCGGGAGCCCCGTCCGCGACGGCCGCCAGCAAGGGATAGAGCTTCAGGTAAATCCGCCTTTGGCGAAACGAATTGGCCGCGGCGAATCTCAGGTTGAAGGCTTGCATGAAGCTCAGGAGCTCACCGAGCGTCGTCCCCTGATAGTCCTCGAGCTCTGCGAGGATCTCCTCGACCTTGGGGCTATAAAGCATCCTGGTAATGCCGGCGATCGCCTTGATGTGCTGTTCGGCCGGGACGTAGTCGGGGCTGTCCTTGGGGACCGTCGACGCGAACTTGCGCTCGAGCGCGTCGATGGCGGTCTGGACGGCCTGGATGGTCTTGGGCTTGATGGTTCCGGCTTCGTCTTCCGCGAGCGCGCCGGCGATCGTGGTGGTGACGGCCGCGCGCTCGGGGGCCAAGGCGTCGACCGAGAGGGCGAGCGGCCATCGTTCCATCTGAGTCATCTGGCTCAGGCAGATGGTCATGCCCTCGCTGGCGAGCTCGAACGGGATGTCCTGGATCAGCTCGGGTCGGATCGGGGTCGAGATCGAACGCAGGCCCGAGCCCGACACGCCGGGGTTGAGCAACGTCACCAGGATTTCATTGAGCGCGTCTCCATCGGTGATGTCGAGGGTCTCGGGGTGGTTGCGGAGGCGGTCGTGGATCTTGGCCTGGGCGGTGTTGACCCGGGCGAGCTCGCCCTTCTGGCGGGCGGAGTACCGTTTATTGGCCTCTTGTTGGGATTGGAACACATACTGATTCCAGCGCTGGATCGTGTCGGTGTTGATCGAGGCCGCCTGGGCCGTGTCGAGGTTATAAAGGCCGCGGCCCATGTTGAAATAGCCGAGCCCGCTCGCGATGCTTCCCTGCACGGTCGAGCCCCATCCGCCCCAGCCATAGCCGCCGTAGCCACCCGGATAGTTGTACTGGGCCCGAGCCTCGGTCCCGGCCAGGATCACCAGAGCCGTAAGAGCCGCCGCGATCGTGACGTGTTTCATGAGAGCCCTCGCCGAAAAGAGAGAGAGTCCGCGCG